>CAZUPX010000756.1:0-1500 GCA_964622155.1 uncultured Planctomycetaceae bacterium
ATTCGCGGCAATGTGCGTTACATCGTTCGCGCGGGTGGAATTCGGGCGAAGCACCGCATTCGCGCGTGGGTGGAACATGTGGTGATGTGCGCGGCCCGGGAACACGGAGCCGCTGAGCTTCCGGCAACGACCGTGTTGATGGGTAAGGAGGGTGAAGACGAACGCATTGAATGGGTGAACAACGCGACGGCGGTGCTCGCTTCGCTCGTCGGCGTCGTGAGCGTGGCAAATACGACCCCGCTGCCGTTCTTTGCGCAAGCCGGGTGGGCGTGGCTGGACGCGAGCCGGCCAAAGCCAACGTCCGGCAAAGGATCGAAAACAGAAAAGAAGGAGCCGATGGCGGCTGCGACCATGGCATTTCTTGAGGAGCCAGGCTACGCGTCGTCCGGAGGCGACAACCACGATCCGTACGTCGATCTTTGTTTCCGCGGCACAAGCCCCATGGCACAGCATCGGGATCAGTTCGAGCAACTGTCGAAGTTGCTCTTTGGCCCTTGGCTCAGCGCGGGAGCCTCCAGATGAGCTTTTCCGTGCAGCCGCAAACAGGGCTTCCGTTCGATGCGCTCACCGTGCCGCTCGAAGCTGGCGTCACGCTGGTGGAAGCGAGCGCCGGTACAGGCAAGACGTTCGCCATCACGCGCCTGGTACTGCGCCTGCTGCTTGAACGAAAAGTCGAGAGTCTTTCGCGCATCCTCGTAGTGACCTTCACGGAAAAAGCGACCCAGGAGCTGGTCACGCGCATTCGCTCCACGTTGCGAACCGCCGAACGCATCTGGAGCGCCGATCCGCCAGCGCGTGATCCGGTCAACGACGATCTCTTCAAACTGAAGGAGCAGCACGCCGACAGCGGGCGCGAAATCGTTCTCCGCGCACTCGGTTCGCTCGACGATCTCGCTGTCTCGACCATCCACGGTTTCTGTCAGCGTATGCTTGCCGAGAGTCCGCTCGAAAGCCGCATCCCTTTTCGCGCCCGCTTTATTACGGACGAGGCCGAGCCATTCGCGCGCGCGGCAAAGGACTGGGCGCGCTTGCGGTTGCTGGCCAGCGGCGAGGACGCGCAGTTGGTTGTCAGCCGGAAGGAATCGGTCGAGGGCTGGATCCAGCCGTTGATCCTGCTGTTCCGTCGCTATCAGAACACCCGATTGGACTTCGATCACGCCTCGAAGGAGCAGTCGTTGCTTGCGGACTTCGTGACCACTGTGGACCGGTCTTTCAGCTCGGAGAAGGAGCGGCGCCATCTGCTGGGGTTTGACGATTTGCTGCGCAAACTGTCCAACGTGCTCACGTCGGAAGGTCCCGATGGTGCTCTGGCTACCCGCATTCGCTCTAGGTTTGGTGCCGCGCTCATCGACGAATTCCAGGACACCGACCAGACACAGTTTCCGATCTTCTCCAATGCGTTTGCCGGATGTCCGCTTTTCCTCATTGGGGACCCCAAGCAGTCCATCTATCGCTTTCGCGGCGCCGATATCAATGCGTATCTGCGCGCGGCCGCGTCGG
>CAZUPX010000757.1:0-4380 GCA_964622155.1 uncultured Planctomycetaceae bacterium
ACCCACCCCTATCCGCTGCACGGCGTGGCGTTTACTTTGACTGGCGTGCCGACGCTCGACTTGCCAGCCGAACTTAACCCGCGCGATCCACGGAACTGGCCGTATTTCGGCTCGGTGGTGGACTACGTGGAAGCCATCCGCGAGCGAGCCGGCGAGGCGCCGCGCCGCTCGGTGCCGGCCAACGTTGCTCTGCCGTTTCGGTTCAGCAGCCGCCGCGTGGGCGAAGTGCCGCGTGCCGGTCCGTATGCCACGTTTCTGGGCGCGGAGTTCGACCCAGTGTGGACCGACTATGTCGGCACCGCCACCAAGGGTCTGGCCAAAACGCTGCTCGATAAACGATTTGACGACAATGACCCTTATATCGGCCTTTCGCCCGAGAGCTATTTTTATGTGCCGGCGGCCACTAACCTGCAGGCCGACGTGACGCTCGACCGCTTGGCGCGACGCAAGTCGCTGGTGACGCAGTTGGACGACGCTCGGCGCGATCTGGCCGGGTCTCTACGCGGGCGGCAATTAGACCGCTACCGACAAATGACCTACGAGTTGTTGGAATCGGACAAACTGCGCGACGCACTCGATCTGCGAAAAGAACCGACCGCCACCCGCGAACTGTACGGACACACGCTGTTTGGCCAGTCGTGCCTGGCCGCACGGCGTCTCGTCCAGGCAGGCAGCCGGATCGTAAGCGTATTTTGGGACGAATACGGTTTGGCCGGCAGCGGTTGGGACACGCACTACAACCACTACGCGCGCATGAAGCAGGAATTGTGCCCCGGACTTGATCAAGGATGGTACGGACTGATTACCGACTTGGATCAGCGCGGCATCCTGGACGATACTTTGGTTGTCTGCACCAGCGAACACGGCCGGACACCTAAGATTACAACCGGGCAAGGGGGCGGCCGAGACCACTGGTCGCGAGTTTACTCATCGCTGATGGCTGGCGGCGGGACAAAGCGGGGTTACGTCCTCGGAGCCTCGGACAAGCACGGGGGCGACGTGACGGAGCGCCCGATCAGCCCCAAGGATTTGCTGGCCACGATGTACCATTTGCTCGGAATCGATCATCACATGATGGTTCACGACGCGCTCGGCCGGCCGCTCCCCCTGGTCGATGGCCAGGTGATCGGCGAAGTGCTCGCCTGACGGATCGACACACGACTTTGGAGCCCGCTGATGCTCAACATCGTCGGTCGCCCACGACGCACTTATGACGGATGGACCCGTCGTCAGATCCTGCAAGCCGGCGGTGCGGGACTTCTGGGGTTGAGCCTGCCCAAGCTGCTGGCCGCCGAAGCAGTCGGCTCGACACGGCCGGCACGGGCTAAGAGCGTGATCTTCCTGTTCTTATTCGGCGGACCCAGTCAGCTCGAAACATTCGACCTCAAACCCCACGCGCCCAGCAAAATTCGCGGCCCATTCAATCCGATCAAATCGCGCACGCCCGAGTTGAAGATTTGCGAGTTGATGCCGGGACTGGCTCGATTGTCCGATCGTTTCTGTGTCGTCCGGACGATGACGCACAACTACAACGATCACAGCTCGGCCGGCCACTACATCCAGACGGGTCATCCCTGGCACGTTCCAATCGGCGGCGGCTTCAACGCCACCGAAAAGGATTGGCCCACGTTTGGCTCGGTGGTCGACTACCTCGACGACCGTGCTACCGATTCAGCCCCGCGCGACATGCCTGGTTTTGTTTACCTGCCCAATCGACTTGGCCATCTGCAGACGTATTCGACGAAACTCGACCGCCCTGGCCAATATGCCGGCTGGCTAGGGCGCGGCTACGATCCGCTGGCCACCGCGATTCGCAAGCGTGACGACAACGACAATCCGTTCTTCCGCAATTGCACCGACGAAGAACTAGACTTTCGTATACAAGGCTTGGCGCTCGACGACGGCTTGACGCTCGATCGATTGCAAGGCCGCCGCGCGCTGGTAGGCCAGTTCGACGCCGCGCGGCGCGCGCTAGAAAGCAGCCGGGCCGAAGCGGCTTACGACCAGTTTCGCCAGCGAGCTCTGTCGTTGGTAAGTTCCGAAAAGGTCCGCCGAGCATTGGACATTCAACAGGAGCCGGCCGCGTCGCGCGACCGATACGGCCGACATCTGTTCGGCCAGTCGACGCTTTTGGCGCGGCGGCTCGTTGAGGCGGGAACACGATTCGTCACCGTGGCCTGGGATGCCCCCGACGGGTACAGTTGGGATTCGCACACGAATAGCACGGACGTCAAAAAGCACTTAATCCCGGGTTTCGACCAGTCGTTGAGCTCGCTGCTGGAAGACCTGGAAGACCGAGGGTTGTTGGACGAAACCCTAGTCGTGGCATTGGGTGAGATGGGACGCACGCCGAAGGCAACCGGCGACTGGGGACGCGGGCACTGGAGCACGCTGTTTCCCGCCGTACTGGCCGGGGCGGGCGTGCGTGGTGGCATGGTGTATGGCAGTTCCGACCGCGACGCCGCCTTTGCGCTCGATCACCCTACCAGTCCGGAAGACCTGGCCGCCACAATCTTCGACCGCCTGGGCATCGACCCGCACTTGCGGATCAGCGACATGCAGGGCCGCCCAGTACCGCTTGTCGAAGGCGGCCAGCCCATCCGCGACATCCTCGGATGAGCCGAACCAAGCGCGCCTTGGCGACCCACGATTTCGAACTCGCGGTCGCGGCTCGGGTGCCACTGCTTGCTTGTCAAGCAGTGCGCGTCCCCTTAAAAACACTGATAGGCGAGCTAACAGTGGCACACCTTCGATGTCACCTTGTGGTTTTGAGACTGCTTCGAGGACGCGCGACGCGCAGCAAACCCACCGCACGTCAAATTGTTTGGCGCTGCCGCACGGCCCCCACGGCGTTGCCGCGGGCTGACAACTTGGACGCCGAACGCGTCGGCCCGTAGGTCATGCACCCCGTGCATGACGATCTCACACCACACGCCGACGCGTCGCGATTGTCAGGCACGGAGTGCCTGACCTACCGCTACAGCTTCGGGTTTCCAGGGCGCGCATAGTGTGGTACCATGCAAAGTTGGCCAATGCCACGTGAAGCGAGGGAGAATGTGCCGTGACGTATCAGTTTCCTGCCGACGTTGAGCAACTCATCAAGCAGCGCATGGCTTTGGGCGTTTACGCGTCGGAAGACGAAGTTCTCCGCGACGCGCTCGGCGCGCTCGAACAACGCGAACAGGAAAGGATTGCTCGCTGGGATGAGCGAAACCGGCTGGCCGTCGAGCAAAGCAGGCAAGGCCTTTCCAGGCCGCTCGACGACGAGAAAGTGCTGGCTCGACTGCGCGAGAGACTTGCCAACGAAGGGATCCGCCCCTAGTGCGCCTTCCAGCAAGTTCGGACCTGACGCCCCTAGTGAGGGAGCACGAATCCCGCAGGGTTTCGTGCGGTCTACGTCATTCGGACGCAGGAATAATGTTCGTGGCACTGCCACTAGATGGCCCGGGCGATATGGACCCCAGTCGCCGAATCCGATCTCGACGACATTCTATTCTACATCGCCTTGGTTGACCGCAGACCGGCCACAGGCGAACGGCTCTATTACGAGATTCGAGATCGAGTCGCGCAATACGCCGAACAAGAGCTATCCGGTCATGCACATCCGGATGCGCCGGCTGGATGGCGGTACTTGAAGCACAAGCGGTGGCTCATTTTCTTTCAGTCGCATCCCGACGGCATCGAGGTGATGCGGGTCGTCGACAACGTCCGTGATTTGCCGCGGCACCTACGCGGACTGTAACCGACCGCCCGAGTGGCGCTTCTTCAGAAAACTCATCGATACCGTCCCATGGCCGCGCAAGCCGCTCGGCGCCGATTTCGCAAGGCGAACAAGCCGACTACGCCCAACGCGGCTAGGACGAACGTCGACGGCTCGGGCACTTCCGTCAAAGTGAATGGTGTACGCTCTGCCAACGGCGTTTCTGGATACTCGTCAACAGCCAACCTGCTGTCATCAGCGAAGTTGAATTCCGTTTGCTGGAAATCCGCTGCAACTGCAAAGGCGGGCGACAAAGGGAGCGCTGTGGAGTCGAACATATTCTGGTCGACATCAACCAACAAGAATCGGAAAAATTCGATATCGCGGCCAAGCAATTGACCGGAGAATGAAAACACTGCAGGCCTTACATCGTAGCCATCACTATCAGCCGCATTGTCCCAAAGGTCGATTCCGCCGCCTGAGGCTGACACCGTCTCGTTACCGAGTTGGATCTGCATTGCGAGTGGCCCGCCTCCAGGCAACTCAGAGTCGAATGTGTACACCACCGTTAACGGCACGCCTGGACCTCCGCCGAAACCGGACGTGTCCATCGTCGTGTCGAATTGAAAAGTGATGGGTGCGGCCCGTGCATCGGCGGCAAAGGCCGCCACGAGGGCCAT
>CAZUPX010000758.1:0-2126 GCA_964622155.1 uncultured Planctomycetaceae bacterium
ATGCGCCTGCGCGGATGTCGGTCACTCGTTCGCCGTCTAGTCGGCGTCCGCAAGCCTCAAGCGTCCATTGTTGGCCGACAGAGTCCTTGGAGATCGCGGCCTGACGGACCGGGTGATGAACGTGCTGTAACGGGTTTTGACCAAGAGCCCCGAGGGCTAGACGACGGTCTGGCCCTCGGGGACTTCTCGGTTTGACGGCTTCGATCTCTGAGCCCTCGGTTTTGCCGCGAGCCACTTTGGTGTACTGACTTCAAATTGGGTAGGATAGTTCGTCGCAACAGAGTTAGATGGCTCTTATGGCCGACAAGAAGCATTGAAAAAAGCATGAACCATGAATGAACCCATCATCACGTGCCCAAATTGTGGGACCGAGATCAAGCTTACGGAGTCGCTCGCTGCTCCGCTCGTGGAATCGATGCGCCAGCAATATGAGCAACGGCTCGTCACCGAACGGGCCGCCATCGTGACTGCCGAAAAAGAAAAAGCGCGGACGGCAGTGGCCGACGAAATTGCCAGCGTCCAACAAGAGAAGACCGCCGCCGAGGCACTGCTGCAGGATCGCAACGACAAACTCCTCGCCGCCCAGAAGACCGAACTCGAACTTCGCCGGGAACGCCAGCAACTCCAGGATGAGAAGGAGCGATTCGAGCTTGATAAACAACGTGCCATCGACGCTGAACGTGCCACGATTCGGGAGGCCGCTCAGAACGATGCAGACGCCCAATCACGTCTCAAGATCGCTGAAAAGGACAAAACGATCTCCGATTTGCAAGTGAAACTGCAAGCCGCGCTGCGCCAAGCCGAGCAGGGGTCTCAACAACTTCAAGGAGAAGTCCAGGAACTTGAACTCGAATCTCTTCTGCGTTCGGCATTCCCACAGGATTCGATCGAGCCAGTGCCCAAGGGTGAGCACGGAGGCGACGTGATCCACAGGGTCGCCGCGCCGAACGGGCAAAACTGCGGCACGATTCTGTGGGAATCGAAGCGCACAAAGAACTGGAGTGATCTTTGGCTTGCCAAGTTGCGCGAAGACCAACGAGCCGCCAAAGCCGAAATCGCGCTGATCGTTTCCCAAACCCTGCCCAAGGGAGTCGAGACGTTCGATTTGATCGATGGCGTTTGGGTCTCTAGTCACCGCTGCGCGATCCCCGTGGCGATCGCCCTGCGATACTCATTGATCGAACTCGCGGCGGCACGCCAGGCCGGCGAGGGGCAGCAGACGAAAATGGACCTCGTTTACCAGTACCTTACTGGCCCGCGATTCCGTCACCGCATCGAGGCAATCGTCGAGAAGTTCGGCGATATGCACGCGGACCTCGACAAGGAACGAAAGACGATGACAAAGCTATGGGCGAGGCGAGCCGAGCAGATTCGGTGCGTGGTTGAAGCGACCGCCGGCATGTACGGTGACCTTCAGGGAATTGCGGGCAAGACACTACAAGAAATTGAAGGACTAGACCTGCCGGCATTGCTCGGGCCGGCTTCCGACGATACTGAGCAAGCAACCGACTCGTGATCGTTGACCTCACGACGGTGCATAGCGTCACAAACATGAGGTGCGGAGCGCGAACATGCTGGGCAAGATCATCAAAATCACGCGGGTCGGCAAGTTCGCTGACTACACCGCTTCCGGCGACACGACTTTTCGCAAGTTGACATTGATCCATGGCGAAAATGGACGTGGCAAGTCCACGCTCGCGGCAATCTTGCGATCGCTTCGAACGGGCGAGGCCGTGCACATCGTTGAGCGAACAACGCTAAATCGCCTCGGCGACCCCGAGGTTCAACTGCTTTGGGACAACAAGCGCGCGGACTTCACCAAGGGAAATTGGACGTGCCCGCCCAATCAGATTGAGATATTCGATACGAAATTCATCTACGACAACGTCTACGTTGGCGACTCGGTAGATCACGAGCACAAAAAGAACCTCTATAAGGTCATTGTAGGCGAGGAGGGCGTCAAACTAAGTCACAAGGTCGACGAACTCGATGAGGGAATAAAGGCCGCGAACGCCGCGATTCGTGTCGCCCAGGCTGCCGTTGAGGCCACTATCCAGAACAAAATGCCGATCAAAAGCTTCTTGAAGCTTGCAAAGCTGAACGACGTGGACCAGCAAATATCCACG
>CAZUPX010000759.1:0-3788 GCA_964622155.1 uncultured Planctomycetaceae bacterium
CGTTTTCAAGTTCGGCCAACAGCGATTCGAGGCGGAAGTTTTGGACGAATCCGCCGAAGGGGCCTGCATATCGATTGGCGGGGCGGTCGATTGCGAGGTCGGACAAACCGCGCTGTTGAAGATCGCCTCGACGTGGATGGAGGTCCGCGTCATCAACGTTCGCCGCGAGGCGTGCGACGAGAGCCGGCAAGGCGAGAACCGCGAAGCCGACACGCGACTGGGCCTGCTTCGCTTGAAGGACGTCGAGGAGCCCGACGACGAAGTGCAGCGGAAGCCGTTTACGTGGGCAGACGTACAAACGCTGTTCGAGCCGTTTTGGCCGCTAACGAAGTTCGTCTTGGGCGTGGTAGGATTGCTTGTGATGGGGCTGGTGGTCGCCGTCACGTTCGTCTGGTGGCTCGCCAATCCGACCCCGATCACCAACGTCACGGAGCGTCCCCGATACGGCAAGCCCGAAATCGCGCGCGCTCCTAGCCTGCCGCAGGCCACTCGGGCGGAGCCGTCACGATCCAACTTGGTCAACCGCCCGGCCCCAACCGTGTCCGCAACATCGGCCCTACCTGCCAAACGCGCCACGCCGATGCGGCCCGAGCAGCCGAGTGTGCTGTTCCATCCCGAGGCGACCAAGCGATTGGCGCTCTCGACCCAGCAGCTCGAGCAGTTGCACGCGATCCTGGACGAAACGGGCGGCCCGGCCGTTGATGCTGCGCTCGTAGTACGGCTGAAAGCGCCGTCGACCGAGGCGCCCCGGGGCTGGGCCGATCGCAAGGCGCAGCGTGCCCTCGACACTCTTAGCTACGAGCAGCGGGCCACGTTGACCGAGCTGCTTGCCGATCCCGCCTACTAACGCGCCGGCGGCGCAACCACCGAGCCGGCAACGCCGGTCAAGACGAAATAGCACGAGTCCAGATCGGCCCCTTGACAACCGATTGGCTACTTCGTTGGCTTCCAGTCCGACAAGGCCAACCCAGAACAAAACTCTTAATCAGAGGGTTGTTGGTTCAAGTCCAACAGGGAGCACTAGACGCAAACCGAAGCCATCAGGCCGTCGTGACCATCGCCGGCCGCGACATCACCCGGGCAAGTGCGCTCTCGACGCAGCAGAGCTTCAGTTGTTGGTCTTCTCACCGGCCTTCTTGTGGAGCACGGTGTCGCGGGAGTCGAGGAAGAACCAATCCATGCCCGCGCCGCCCCAGAGCCAGTCACTCTGGTTATCGTCGAACACCGTGAGGCCCTTTTTCAGCGAGTGCGTGCTCTGTCCCAGGAGCGGACCGGCGCCATTGACGATGTTTTGCATTCGCGCATTGTAGGACCGCGCTGATTGCCACTCTTTGAGCAAGTCCAGTAAAGCCAAATTGTTTGGTTGTTTATCGCCGACGGCGTCGTAGCTCGTGTACCCGGCGATCAGGATGTCGTCGCCATTTCTTCCGAACAAGAAGTCGGCTCCCTCGCCGCCAATCAGGATATCGCGCGACGCTCCCGCGTAGAGCACGTCGTTGCCGCGACCACCCATCAGCACGTTGCCGCCGTTTCCGCCCGCGATCGTGTCGTCGCCGTCGCCGCCGTCGACGAGCGTGGGCAGGCTCACGGCGCTGAAGCTCTCCCCGACGCTAATGAAATCGTTGCCCCCCAGGCCCCGCACTTCGATCAGATCGAGTCCCGCCAACGAAAGCGTGTGCTTGAGCCGCGGCAGGAACGAGGCGAAAACGTTGAGCCTGCCATTGCCAACGTGCGTGATGCGCACGTAGTCGTGGCCATTGGAGCCGATGATCTGGAGCGTTTTCAGGTCGCCCAGCTTGTGAATTCCGACGCCGGTGACGAGCAGGGATTTTTGTCCCGTAGCCGCGCCCCCGTCGTCGTCCGTGAGCGTGAAATCCATGGTGAACGTGCCGCCGGAGGCCAATACGTGGCTGGCGACGAACTTGCCCGATCCGTTTGCCTCACTGACAGTCGCCGGGGTGGTCGTGCCGTCCCCCCAATTCACGATGGCCGTGTGCGTATCGAAAATGCCGGCGTCGGTGAAGGTCACCGACAGGCTAACCAGGTCCCCTTGCTTCGCCTGGGGCGGCGCCGTTAACACCACGCTCTGAATCTGTGGCACGACATTCTTGACTGTGACCAGAATCGTTTCGCTGTCCGACAGTTGCGGGCGGCCGTCATCCGTGACGATCACGGTGATGGCGAAGGGATTGCCGGTATCGTCGGGCAGTTTCCACGTGAACTTGCCCAAGATCGGATCGATCGAGGCGCCGGCAGGCGCGCTGGGAGCGAGGCTATACGTCAGGTGATTCAAGTCCGGATCGGTGGCATGAGCCGTAAAGCTGAGCGTGTCGCCCTCGGACAGCGTCCGATTGCCGATGGGGTCGAGCGCCGGCGGCAGGTTCTTGTTGATGCCCAGCACGTACTCGCCCTGACCGGCGGACCAGAGCACGTGAATCGTGTACGTGCCGCCGCCCGGCGACGTGAATTTCAGCATTGCGTTCTTGCCGTCGGCCGCCGAATCGGCATCGTCGGCCACGACCGCGCCCGCTCCGTCGAGCAATCGGAGCGCCGGATCGAGTGGATTGCCCGGCGTACTCGCCGGGTCGTCGAAGGGAGTTCGCGTCTCGACGGCCAATGTTTCGCCGGGGGCCAGAGAGACGGAGTACACGTCATCCGGCCCCGCGACGACCGCCGTTGCCACGATCTGCCCCGTGAAATCGAAAATCCCCGCCAGTGGGACTTGAGGCACAGGAAACAATATCCGCACCTGGATCGGCAAGGCCAGTTCGAGCCGGCCGCCGACCAGGCGGAGCGAGCCCGGCGTCGTGGCCTCGTTGTCGACGAACGAGTCATCGATCTGGACGGTCCCGTTGAAAACTCCCGGAATGTTGGCGAACAAGGTCTCGCGCAGCGCGAGGCTGAGTTTGTCGGCGGCGAAATTCCCGCTCGGATCGATGCCGACTTGGGCGACCACCATGCCGAAGGCCGTGTCCCGCATCGCCAGCACCCCGCCCACAATGAACGGGGGAGCGTTGAGCGAAGCGGCGAAATCGGCCGGCGCGTTTCCCGGTTGGAACGGGCCAGGCTTCTCAAACGGAAAGATCGAGGTTTTCGGCAGAAGCTCGATCGAGCCGCTGGACACGACCGCTTCGACCGTGCCGGTCAGGACCGACTCGAGACTGCCCGGCGCTTGCGGTTGGAAGGGCGCAAGAATCCCCTGCTGGAGAGTACCGACGCCGCCGGAGATGGCGATGAACGACCGGGTCGTGTCGACGACAAACACGAACGAGCCCGTCTGGCCTGAGCTGTCGATGAAGCCGGCAGCGCCATCGACTTCGTCGAGCGGACGCACATGCCCCATCGGCCCGTCGTTGACCTCGGACTCGAACAGAAGTCGCTGGGTGACGACGATGCCGTACTCGCCCCGCACGGTCGACGAGAACCGAAGCTGGTAGTTACCAACCTGGTTCGGGACGAAGCCAAGAATCGCCAGATCGTAGTTCGTTGCGCCATTGCCCAGTGGATCGGCGGCGGCGGTGACAATCGCGCCATTTGGGGCCACCAGCTCGAGCGTCGCCCCGGTAAAACGGACGCCATCCTGACCGGCCAGGACGATATCGACGGGCCCGCCAAGACTGGCGCTCAAGTCCAGCTCGTAGCGATCGACCTGGCCGGGGCCGTCAATCGACCCGACGACGCCGAAGCGGCGCGAACCTAAGGCGATTCCTGAATTCGTAATATTCTGAGGAGATGCGACGGCCGGATCCTCGATGGCTGCGTTTCTGACGATCTCGACGCGGTAGTCG
>CAZUPX010000760.1:0-11654 GCA_964622155.1 uncultured Planctomycetaceae bacterium
CCGGCCGACGTCGTTGCGCCCCAGGTCGACCAGCATGACGTGTTCGGCCCGTTCCTTGGGATCGGCCAACAATTCCTCGGCCAGCCGCCGGTCGTCTTCTTCCGTCGCGCCGCGCGGACGCGTGCCGGCCAGGGGTCGCACGGTCACCCGCCCGCCGACCACGCGGACCATGATCTCGGGCGAGCTGCCCACGAGCGTGACGCTGGGCGTACGCAGATAGAACATGAATGGGCTGGGGTTCACCACGCGCAGCGTGCGATAAATGTCGAACGGCCCACAGGCAATTTCCAGCTCAAGCCGCTGGCTGATCACAACCTGAAAGATATCGCCAGCGCGGATGTACTCGACGCACTTCTCGACGGCCCGCTCGAACTCGACGCGAGTGAAGTTCGAGCGGTAGCCGATCGACGGCACGCCGGCCGTGTCGATGTCGGCCGGCGGCAGTTCGCCGTCCGAGTCCTGCAAGCGGGCCACCAGTTCATCGACGCGTCGCTGCGCATCGGCGTAAGCAGCCTTGTGATCGTTGCCGAATTTGTCGAGCCGGGCCATGGCCACCACGACGTTCGTCTTGTTGACGTGGTCGAAGACGACCATGTGGTCGTAGAAGGCAAACGCCAGGTCGGGCAGCGCCCGATCGTTGGCCGGCGCGTTTGGCAGGTGTTCGCTATAGCGAATGACGTCGTAACCGGCATAGCCCACCGCGCCGCTGGTAAAGGGGGGCAGCTCGGGTAGCGTTGCCGAGCGAATCGCCTCGACCCGCGTGCGGAGCTCTTCCAGCGGATCGGCGGCAGTAAAGGTTTTGCTCCCCAGCGGCGATATGATGGTCACTTCGCGGTCGCGGGCTTCGATCTGCAAGAATGGATCGGCCGCCAGGAAGCTGTAGCGCCCGACCTTCTCGCCCCCAATGACACTCTCAAACAAGCAGGCCGTGGCCCCGGCGTCGATCTTGTGAAAAGCCGAGACCGGCGTCAGTGTGTCGCCCAGCAAACGGCGATAAACGGGCACCAACTGGACGCCCGCGGCCAACCGACAAAACGTGGCATAGTCCGGGAAATAATTCATGACGCGTCGTGCTTAGCGACAAGTCGCGCTGTTTGAACTTCCGAGCCGTGTGTGTGACCGACGGATGGACAACGATGCAGCCGCCCCGGTTCGGAATCGCCACCTGCGATTGCCGCACATTGGCGGATGCCGGTGTCCAGTTGTCCGCCCAATGGCGTCCGAATGCCGTCGTCGTGCGTGCCAGCGCGCCGGAATCACCATGCGTCGGGCGAAAACGGCGCAAGCGAGCCGCGCGCCGCGGGGGCTTTCACGCGAGGATTTCCAGCTTAACAGGCGCCGCGGCGTGCGACAACGCGCTAGCACCCGTTGAGCACGTGCCTAGGCAGCGCACGGCTCGTTGTGGCGCTGTGCACGGAGCGCCGATCCGCCTTGACACCCTAGGTCGGCGAGTTAGAATCCCACTGGCATTGCACCCCCAGGATATAATGAAATAGATTGACTGGCGGAGTCGCGCGCAAGCAGGTTTCCGCGTTCGACGCCAGCGTGCGAGAGACAGCTTCCCGGGGACTTCCATGAAGTGCCAACAATGTAACAAGACCGCGACGTTCCATATCACAGAACTCACCAAGGGCAAACCGCAAGAACTGCACCTGTGCGAAGAACACGCCAGGCAGTATCTGACTCAAAGTGATGAGGAGCCGACGGTGGCTCCCAGCCTGGCCGGGGTGCTGGCCCATCAACTGGCAGTTGGCCAGACCGCCGAGGAACTGGCCAAGCTCGACCAGCGTTCCTGCCCGGTTTGCGGTATTACGTTTTACGAGTTCCGCAATCAAGGTCGCTTGGGCTGCCCTTACGATTACGTGTGCTTCAAGAGCGAGCTGGAGCCGCTGATCGTCAACATCCACGGCGAGACGGAGCACGTCGGCAAGAAGCCCGAGAATTACGCCGAGGGGACTGAAAAGCGTACGCAGCTAATCCGTCTGCGCCGAGAAATGAAAGAGTCAATCGGCGAGGAAAACTACGAGCGTGCCAGCCAGCTTCGCGATGAGATTCGCGTGATCGAGGAGGCCCCTCCCAACCAGAAATAGCCCGCACGCGCCTCGCGGCGGGCCCGGCGGCACGTTTGCTTAAGCAGATCGGAATGCCAGCGGTGGACCTCAACGAACTAGTCAGCACGAGCGGTGAATGGCTGCGGGGCTCGGGCCCTGAAAGCGACATCGTCATCTCAAGCCGTATCCGGCTGGCGCGCAACCTGGCGGAGTTTCCGTTCATCAGCCGCGCCACGCAGAGCGATCGCGGCGAGATCGAGGCCCTGCTGCGCGACCGCATCCTGCAAATCCAGGAATCGGGCGAGTTGGAGTACGTCAACGTCAACGAGCTCAAGGGCATCGACCGCCAGTTTCTGGTCGAGCGCCAGTTGATCAGCCGCGAACACGCCGAAAGCGAAGGCGCACGCGGAGTGGCTATCGACCGCCGCGAGCAGGTCAGCTTGATGATCAACGAAGAGGACCACCTGCGCATCCAGGTGATGCACAGCGGCCTCGATCTGCAGAATGCCTGGGAACAAATCGACCGCATCGATTCGCTGATCGCCGAGCAGGTCACGCTGGCCTATCATCCGAAGTTGGGATTCCTGACCGCCTGTCCCACGAACGTGGGAACGGGGCTGCGGGTGAGCGTGATGCTGCACCTGCCGGCCCTGGTGATCACACGGCAGATCGACAAGGTGTTCCGCAGCCTGCAAAAAATCAGCCTGGCGGTCCGCGGCCTGTATGGTGAGGGCTCTCAGGCCATGGGCGACTTTTACCAAATCTCAAACCAGATCACCCTCGGAAAGAGCGAGATCGATCTGATCAAACAGGTCGGCGACATCGTGCCAGTGCTGATCGACTATGAACGCCGGGCACGCGATTTCCTGGTTCGCGAGAGCCACGAAAACCTGCACGACAAGGTGAGCCGCGCCTATGGCATCTTGCGCACCGCGCAAACGATCAGCTCCGAGGAGACGATGCACCTGCTGTCGAGCGTGCGAATGGGGGTCAACCTGGGCTTGATCAGTGACCTGCAGATCCCCACGCTCAACGAGCTGTTCATCCACACGCAGCCGGCGCACCTGCAGAAGCTGCGGGGCGTGGAGCTCGACACGGCCGACCGCAACATCGAGCGCGCCCGTTACCTCCGTCGGCACCTGAACAAGGAAGACGGCGACGGATCGGGCAAGAACTGAGTCGGCTAAAGAAACGTTTCACCACGACGACACGAAGGTCACCAAGAAAACAAAAGACGTCGGCTGTACGAAAAGCTGGTCCGAACCAATCTATGTCCCCGGTTCGATTCTCTCTACTCCCCTTCGTGTCCTTGGTGACTTTGTGGTAAATCCGTCTTCGTCGTAATGTAACTACCCGCCCTGCATCTTCGCCCGAATTGCCCGCACGATCTCGCGCGGCACGAAGCGGGCCAGCTCCTCGTCGGTTGCCAGCGCCGCGATCTGCTTGATCAGCGAGCTGGAAACGTGTGAGTACTGATCGTCGGCCATCAGGAAAATCGTCTCGACGCCCGGATCGAGCTTGCGATTGGCCATCGTCATGGTGAACTCGGTCTCGATGTCGCCCAGCGAGCGGACGCCGCGCAGCAGCACCCGCGCGCCGCATTGCCGCACGAAGCTGACAGCCAGCCCGGAAAACGCCTGCACGTCGACGTTGGTCAAATGCCTGGTGGCCTGACGCACCAGGTCCACGCGTTCCTCCGGCGAGAACAGCGACTGCTTCTCGATGTTGATGCCGATGCCCACGATCAGTCGGTCGACGAGCCGGCTACAGCGCTCGATGACGTTCAGATGCCCGAGCGTGATCGGGTCGAACGAGCCGGTATAGACGGCAACTCGTGAGTCGGAATTGGTCATGTGCGGCGCCTAAAGCCTAACGGGTCATAATAACCCGACGCGTAAGCGAGGCATTTCACAAGAATACAAGTCCGTCGGGAGATTCCTCGCTTACGCGTCGGGTTAGTGTTTGCGAAGCGCCCCTAGCCCGAAGTGCAAGCCAATTCTAGCTTGGCCTTGGGCGGACTGCGAGATCGATTTGGGCGTATGGCATGGCCGGCCCTAGCGCAATTCCGCTTCCAGCAGGCGGCGGCAATCGCGTGCGATTCAGGACACGTCCGAGACCAGCAATCGCCGGTATGAAAACCACGTCATCAAAGCGCCCAGCGCCACGGTGATTGCGACAAAAACGTAGAAGTGAGACATGTTTGGATGGCCATCCATGCGGTTGCGGCTGTAGTACAGGGCCAATGCGAACCAGTAGCCGAACAACCAACCGCTGCCGAGCGCCGTAATCAACAGCACCCAGTATTGAAAACGAATGGTCGCGGCGGCCACGCCGTAGATAAATACGGCCATACTCCACAACAAAATGACTTCGATCCTAAGGATCAGTAGATCGACACTGCTGGATCGTTCCCAATAGTTGATGAAGAGAACGACGGCCAGATCAATGACCGTGGCGAGCGCCACCCACATCGCAAGGTCTAGCGCCAATGCCAGACCCTGTTGTCGAAGAAACTGCCCCCGCGCAACGGGCCACATGAACTCGGTCGGCATCGACCGTCGCCGCGGATGCCAGGAGCTGAAGGGGGCCACAAAAAGCACGCACGTGGTAGCCACCATCCCAAAAAGCGTCCAACCGGCTTCCCTTGTCAATATCGTGACCGCAACCATCGCCAAGACAAATGCCACGGGCAATGCCAACTGCACCCACGACACCGCCACCGGCACGCGCCAGCGCAGTATGGCCCACAGCGGCCGCGGACGCATGGTCAGAAAACGCTCGGCGACGGCGTCGCGCGAGGCGAGAATCGCGCGGCTGAATGGATTGCCCGTCTGGTTGGCAATCGACGGCTCGAGAACCAGGTCGTCGCCGTGCGACACGCTTCGGTCCGATTGTCGCAACAGCACCCAGGCGGCTATCGCTTGCGCTACCACAGAAGCCAGTACCAGCCCGAAAGCCAGTTCGGGCACTTGTCCTTCGATGAGGCGATGGGCGAGCGTGTTATTGGTTCCAATCGTTCCGAAGGACCACGCACAAGCCACGGGAAGCGCCGCCAACAGGGCGATCGACTTGGGCCAGCACGCCACCGCGGCGCCAATCAGTCCGGCCACGGCATGGAAGGCCAGGCCGCCCCACGGCCAGTTGCCCAGCAGCGCTTGTACGCTGGGCAGCAGCAGCCAAACGCAGCCGCCTATCGCGGCACCGACCGCCAAGTGAGGGCCTGCGAATCCCGGCACCAGGTGGGCCGATGGCGTTCCAAACTGACGGCGCAGTTGCAACGCGATCAAGGACGTGACAATGACGCCCAGATTCGCCGACGCCACCACCTGGAACGGCGGCGTTACTCCCGCCACCCACCAGTACACCATCAACAGGTAGCAGGCCGCCAGAATCCAAAACCGGCGCCGCCGCGCGTACGTCATTGCCACCCAGGCGTACTTATTCATCGTGCAGCTCCAGGAAGATCTCTTCCAGGTTCAAATCCTGCACCTCGACCGTGGCGTGCCACTGCGATTCGATCTGCTCTATCAGCTCGGGCGTGAGCGACCGGGTCGTGACCAGCGCCCGGTTGCCCTCGACCTTCTGGTGCAAAATGCCAGGCAGATCGAACCGGTCGGGCAGCGTGTTTTGCGACGAGAGAGCCAGCCGCTTGAACTGATCTTTCAACTCACCCAACTCGCCAAAGAAACTGATACTGCCCCGCTGCAAGACCGCCACGCGATCCGCCACCCGTTCCAGGTCGGAGGTAATGTGTGTCGAAAAGATGACCGTGCGGTCGCCGCCGGCGGCGATGTCCAACACGACCTTCAAAAACTCGCGCCTGGCCATCGGGTCGAGGCTGGCCACCGGCTCATCGAGCACGAGCAGCTCTGGCTCGTGCCCCAGCGCCAACACCAGGGCGAGCTTCTGCGCTTCGCCGACCGACAATGTCCCCGCGCGGCGCGCAAGCGGAATATCCCACTCGTCGACCAGGCGATTGACCAGGACCGCATTCCAAGTCGTGTAAAACGAGCCGGTGTAGGCGATGATGTGCCGCACCTGCATCCAGGGATAGAGTTGAGGCGTTTGCGGCACGTAGCCGATATGCCCCTTGGCACTCGCGCTCAGATTCCAGGCCGGCTCGTCGAGGATCGTGACCGTGCCGTGCTCCGGTCGGGCCAGCCCCAATGCGCAGCGCAAGAGCGTCGTCTTGCCGGCGCCGTTCTTGCCCAACAGGCCCACGACCGTGCCGGCGGGCACGTCGAAGTTCAGGCGATCGAGCACCGGCTTGCCCGAATAGAGCTTCGAGACGCCTCGCATTTCGAGCACGTTGGGCTTGCCTTGGCTTTGAATGCCTTGAACGCCTTGTCTAAAATCGTTCATTTGCCTTCCAGCTCCTTGATGGCCCGATCGACGAGCGTTTTGACCTGTTTGTCGGACAAAGACAGTTGGCGTGCTTCGGCGGCCAGTTGCCGCACCAGGGGCATGAGCTGCCGGCCCCGTTCTTCGACGCTGGACGTTTGCCCGTTGCGGTCGGCGATGCGCATCCCCTGCCCTCGCACGAGCTCGACCACCCCGTCGCGTTCCAAGAGCGAATAGGCCTTGGAGACGGTCATGGGGTTGATTTCCAGTTCGAGGGCGACCTGGCGGACCGAGGGCAGAAAGTCGTCGCTGTGCAGCCGCCCGCTAGCCACGTGACGGCGCACCTGATCGACCAGTTGCCGGTAGATCGGCAAACCCGAGGTGGGAAAGACCAGGAATAGAAAGTCGGCGGCCATGCGCATTAGTGTAGTAATACACTAACGAGGCGTCAAGCGGAGCGAGATGTTTTTGAGGCTGGCCGACGTAGCCTTGTCGCCGGAGCTTGGTGGTTTACTTGAATGGCCCGTCCGCGCCGGGCAGCTTGCGAATGCTGTCGAAAATCTCCTCGACTTTGCCTCGCAAGGCCGCGTCCTGAGTTTCCATCGCCTTTTCCAGCGCCGGGATGGCCGGCTCGCCGATGTTCACCAGTTCCTGTCTCACCGTCTGTTCGAACTGCGGACCACGACCCAGCAGCTTCACCAGGTCCGGAACGATCGCCACTAGCGTCGACTCCGGGAGGCGCTTTTGAACGTCCCCTACGGCCGTGGCCGCGCTGCGGCCAGCGTACCCGACCATCAGCGCATGCAAAGCAACGTCATTCTTCTCCGACGTCAGCAACCCGTGCAGAGCGTCAACCAGCTCGGGGGCAGCCGCGTCGAGGTTCACCATGGCGTTGACCGCGAAGGCACGAACCCGCTCGTCGGAATCGGTGATCAGCTTCCGCACGACCGCCATCGTCTCCTCGCGCGGGTAGTAATACAGAATCCAGGTCACAAACATGCGCTGGTTGGCGTTGTCGCCGGCGGCGGCTTGCTTGACCAGCGGCCAACTGTCCTTCGTCGGGATCACCTTAAAGGCTTCGACGGCCACCGACTTGACGTGCTCCGAATTCAGATCGGCTAGCCAGATCGTTACGCCGCGCATGGTTTCCAGAATTTCGGCCGCCGCTTCGGCACCGTACCCGTTGGCGCCAAACGCAGCCAGCGCCGAGATCGCCTCGCCGCGGCGCTCGAGGCTCAAGTCGTCAAGCTCCTTGATCCAGGCGTCAAAATCCTTGCCGTCGTAGCGCAGGGATCGTTTCTTGTCGTCGTCTCGCTTGGCCGAATCGGTCAGCCAGCGGATAGCGGCCGCCACCGGCTCCGCGGTGACCGGCGTTTTCGCAGACGGCACCGTACTTGTCGTCTTCTCAGGCGGTGCGGCAGCCGGCGTGGACGGAACGCGCGTCGTGGTCGGCTGCGCCGGTGTGGCGAGCGGCGCGGGCTGCTGAGTCGCCGTGGTTTGCTTTACCAGTTCGAGCTTCTGTTCATACAGTATTAGTTGTTCTTGAAGCGTTCGGCTCTGCACTTGGAGTTTTGAAAAATCGGCCTTTCGCTGGAGCTTCTCACCATCGGTGATTTGGTTTGCCTTGTGAAGTCGATTTGCCGCATCCCACTTGGCCTTGGCGGCGTCGAGCTCGACTAACGTCTGTTGCAATTGCCCTTCCAATTCGGCGATTTTGATCTGCAGGTCGATCAGCTCCGATCGAGTTCCAATGGGCATTCGAGTCGATGCCGCGGGGGCTGGCTTTTCGGGCGTTTGTGCAACCCACCTTGTCACCAGATCCATTTGAGCCTGAAGCTTGAGCTGCTCGGCTTCCAGCCGCTTGCGCTTCTCGGCAGTCAGCTTTTGGTTGCGAAGCGCCATTTCCACCGCATGAACCTGTCCGGCAATCTGGGCCGAGAGCTGCTGAAATTCACTTTGCCTGGTTCGATCGTCGAGCGCCGGACCGACTGCCGCGGTCTTGGCCTCGACGTCGGCCAGATGCCGCTTTGCCTCGGCGACGTAGTAATTGGCCGCTGCCATTTCCGTCGCCTCGCCACCTTTCGTTCCTTCCTTGTACAAGGCCGCTATCTTCTTCTGCAGGTCCTGCATCCGCTTCAAGTGAGACTTGGCCGCGGCGATTTTTCCAGTCGTGTCTTTGGCGGCACTGTCGGCGGCGCGCATCCAACGGATAGACCAGTTGTAGACGGCTTCCATCGTGACATTTTCCGCCTCATACGCCGCCTTCGTGGCGTGGAAGGCCGCGTGCGCTTCCTCGACCATCGAGCGCGGCTCCAGCGAAAACTCAGCCGGTTTCTTCGCGTCGTTGGGTACCGTGTGACATGCAATGCAGCTGCCATGTTGCTCATACGAGAACAAATTCGCTTTCTTCGCGTCGTCGGCCGCCTGGTCCTCGGCGTCAGCGAGCTGCGGCTGACTATCGGCCGGACTAGGCGCCGATTTGTCGGCCGTGGATTTTTCGACTGCGCGTTTGTCGTCACCGGCCGGCTCTTTGGCCACCAGTTCCAGCCGCACCACCGCAAGTCCCGCCAGCATCAGTCCGCATGCGATCAGAATGGTCTTCTTCATCGTCGAGTCCTCTCTTTGTTCGGCCTTGAGCAGGCGGCGAATGCGTGCGGCCAACGCCCGGCCGCGCACGGCGGAGCCGTAGATCGGGGTCTGGCTGCTTGTGCAGCCGAGTCGCAGCAGGGCCTTGGCATAGGTTGTGGCCGGCAGGTCGGCGGTCGCGGCCCGATCGCAGGCCCATTCCGCCGCTTCGTCGAACCCCCGCGCGGCATGCCAGCTCATCGGATTGAACCAATGCGGCAAAGCCAACAGCCGCACGCCCAACGATTTCCACACGTCACCGCGCAGATAGTGTGCCAACTCGTGACGCAAGATCGCTCGGCGTTGGCTGGCGTCCAGCTCGCGCCATAGCGCCTCTGGCACGAGTAGTTCATACCCGCGCGGCAGGCGGCACAGCATCGGCCCCAACTGAGCCGTGATTCGCAACGGGATCGAGCGGCGCACGCCCGCGGCCGACAAGAGATCAGTCCACTGGTCTTGCCACGTCGGATCGACCTCGCGCGAGCACGGCAAGGACCGCACAAACCGCGCATAGCCGACGAGCCAAGCCGCGCCGAGCGCGACGATTCCCAGCAGCCACAGGCTCACGACCACAAGCCGCCAGTCGGGCCAGCCCGACGTTGCCTCTGGGATGGCGCTAGAGTGACTGGGGATTGCCGCGATCGAAGTCTCCGTCGAAATCGGATCGTCCGCGATCGGACCAACGATGTCCTGGTCAACGGCGACCGTGTCCGCCGGCATCAGTTCGATCGGTGTTGGCTCGGGAATCGATTCGGTGGGCACACTTGCCGGAATGCTCGGCGCGTCGTACCAGGGAATTGCGACGCTCAAGCTCAAAAACGCCCAGCCGACGAGCAGGACCAGAGTCCAGCCGAGCCGGTGCGCCGTCGGCCAGTTCGTCCGTGCGAGCCGCAAGATGATGGCCGTCGCCAGGCCAACCAGCGAAAGCCAAAGAGTGGTTCGGCCAAGCATCCAAAACAGTTCGGTGGCTATGGCATTCATGGCTCGTTGTTGGTGATTGGAGATTGGTGGTCGGTAGCGGAATTCGCAAGAATTCCGACGTTTTTGGCATCTCATCGGAAGCCTTGCGGCTTCCGCTACGAATTTGAAGACACGCTCTCAGGCTGCAAGGGGCGATGCATAGATTTCCTTCTCGTCAGAGTGGGCTGAATCTCGTGATGGCCCCAACCCGGTCGAAGTCGGCATCGTGGCTCGCTAGATTGGTCAGGCCGTGCTCCTGCATCAGGGCAACCGTCAGAGCATCGCCGCTCAACAGCCCGTACTGCTGACTGATGGACGTGGCGGAAGCAACGTGGCGAGCGACGATCGGAAGGAACTGAATGCCGGTCGCAATGATGTCTTCGATGGCCTGTCGGTACCGACTGAGCTGTTGCATTTGGGCGGGATGCCGCTTGAGCCGTCTGGCGATTCCGGTATAAGGCCAGCCCAGGACCGCACATGCTTCAAGCGACATCAAACGATGCGTTACGTCGATGAGGACGTGGGTGGAAGTGAAGCCTTGCACGTCATTGTGTTCGATACGCTCAAGCAACTGCAAGCTTGGCGGGCCGAACTGCGGATCAGGAGCGCAGGCGTACACAAACGTGTTGGCGTCAACAAAAACAGACGTGCCGCCGGGTATGTCGGCAAACGTCATGGCGACTCCTGAATTCCAAATTCAGGATCAAGCGCGATTTTGCGAAGGACTTCGGGGTCGCCCTTCCAGCCGATGACGCCATAGCTCCGACGCGCATGACTGACTTCTTCCTCGACGACGACCTTGACTCGTTGATGTTCTTCTAGCGGCAATGGGTGATCGGGTTTCAGCATCCCGTTTTCGTAGGTGGCTTCAATTTCGATCGCCATAGACGGTCCCTTCGCATACCCTCATTGACTGCAAGCAATTATAACCCGAAAACATCGATGCAGCATGGCCGCCGCCATCTCACACGTACCCATTATGCCGAAACCAATCCCAGGCCGCTTGCGCGGCTTCGACGAGCGGGCGGGGTCGATAGGCCAATTCGGCTTGGGCTCGCGCCGTGGAAAAGCAGCGCTGCTGGGCCGAGATGGCGGTGGCGGCCGAGTTGACGTCGGGTTCGTGGCCGGTGAGCTTGCCCACCAGGTCGCCAAACCGCCCGGCTCCGATCCGCATCAGCGGACCGGCTGGAAACACCGGCGGAGTGCCGCCGGTCACCCGGGCAAACACGCGCCAGGCCTGAAAGTAGGTCAGCGTTTCGCCGCCGAGGATATAGCGCCGACCAGGTTTGCCGTGCGCAAGCGCCGTGACGATACCCCCCGCCACGTCGCGCACGTCGCAGTAGGCGTTCATGCCACTGGGCGCGAACAACGCCCAGCCTCGGGCCACTTGCAACAGCATGCGACCCGATGAGGGCTTCCAGTCGTTGGGCCCGATCACAAAGCCAGGATTGACGATCGACGCGTGCAGGCCCCGCGAGACGAACTCAAGCACGACTTGTTCGCTGTGGCGCTTGCTGACCACGTACGGGCACAGAACTCCGCCTACCGGGGGTGTTTCTTCGTTGCCCGGCCGTTGCCTGGTGACGGTGCCCAACCCGTCAAGGCTCGACACGTGCACCATGCGAACCCCATGGTCGAGGGCCGCTTGAGCCACGTTGCGCGTGCCCTCGACGTTGA
>CAZUPX010000761.1:0-4009 GCA_964622155.1 uncultured Planctomycetaceae bacterium
CTGCAACGCCATTGCCGGCACGCTACGATACACAAGCTCGATGACGTAACACGCGGTTTCGTGGCGAAATCCGGCACTGAAAATGGCGCGGTACATCGCGACCGGCCAGTTTGCAAATGGGTCCGACGGTGAGCAAAACAAGGCGGCACTTTGCGCAGACGTTGATCGAAGCAGTCCGACGTCGTCAAACGCCTGTGCTCGTCGGCCTCGATCCGCGCTATGAACAGTTGCCCGAGAACGTGCGCAGTAGCTACCGCAGCAAGGCAACGGCGTGTCGGAAGTTTTGCGAGGAAGTGATCGACGCGGTGGCCGACCTGGTGCCTGCGGTGAAGCCGCAGGCGGCGTTTTTTGAACGGTTCGGGCCCAGCGGCATGGTCGCCTTGGGGCACGTCATCCGTTACGCGCGGAAGCGCGACCTGCTGGTAATCGTCGACGGTAAACGCGGTGACATCGGCTCGACGGCCTTGGCTTACGCCGAGGCATACCTGGGCCACGGGCGAGCGAGCGCATGGGGCGGCGATGCATTGACCGTCAATCCGTACTTGGGTGACGACAGCCTGACCCCGTTTGTCGACATTGCGAAGGCTCGCGGCGCGGGCATCTTCGTGCTGGTCAAAACGTCGAATCCGGGAAGCAAGACCTTTCAAGACCTCGTTGCCGACGGCCGGCCCATCTTTCGCCACGTGGCCGACCACGTGCAACGGCTGGCGCGCGAGACGGCCGGCTCGGACAACTACGGAATCGTGGGAGCGGTTGTGGGGGCGACGCATCGGAGCCAGGCGGCCGAGCTGCGCGCCGCAATGCCAAATACGTGGTTCCTGGTCCCTGGCTACGGCACTCAAGGTGCCGGGGCCACCGACGTTGCCTGCACGTTCGACGAGCACGGGCTGGGCGCGATCATCAACAGCTCGCGAGCCATCATCTTCGCACACCGGCGGCCGGAGTACGCGCGATTTGGAGAACCCAAATGGCAAGACGCCGTGGCCGCGGCCACGCGCGACATGATTGCCGAGCTGCGCGCCGAAACGCCGGCCGGGAAGCTTGTTGCGCGTTGATGCAGCGCGAACCGTGCTAGCGATTGCGTGAGGTCGTCCGGTAGTTCATCGCACGCCATCCACACACTAACCCGACGCGCAAGAGAGGGATTTCGGCCGCTCTTGTCCGTTCGAAGAAGAATCCCTCGCTTGCGCGTCGGGTTAGTATGGCGGGACTTCGCTGAGTTTCGTGGATCCGAATTGCTGGATAGCCTCGCGCTGTGTGAGCATGGCACCCAGCCACTACGGGGTCATTTCTCGTCTCTGGCTCGCAGCCAGGGTGCGATGGTCGGCTCGTAGTCGCAGATTTCGTCGCTCTTGAAGTACAGCGCGATCTCGCGCTTCGCGGCGTCGGGGCCGTCGGAGGCGTGAACGAGGTTCATCTGGCGGCTTGAGCTATAGTCTCCGCGGATCGTGCCCGCCGCCGCCTTCAACCCGCTCGTGGCGCCAAGCATTTCTCGCACCACGCGGATGGCCTCCAGGCCTTCGATGATCGCGGCCACGACGGGCCCGCCAGTGATAAACTTCTCCAGCGTCGGGTACCAATCCTTTGCCACGTGCTCGGCGTAATGTTGCTTGGCAAGCGCCGGCGTGATTCGCATCAGTTTGAGCGCGACGATATTAAAGCCTTTGTCCTCGAAGCGGCTGAGAATGCGGCCCGCCAGCCGGCGCTGCACGCAGTCGGGTTTCAGCAGAATCAGTGTCCGTTCCATGCAGGTTGTCTCCAGAAAAACAGCAGCCTCGCTCACCAACGTTATCCAAGCGACAGCGGCACTTTTCAGGTTTCCCATTGCAGCCGCAAAGCGCCAATCTGCAATAGCCAGGGGCATCGCCCATGGGACCGACGATAAACGTGCGCTCCAAGCCCTAACCGGGCGGCCTGAGAGCGCCCCGTTGGGGCTGCCGAAATCGTTTATCCGAACACCAAGTCCAGGGGCGATGCCCCTGGCTATTACAGGTTGGGCCTTCGGCCCACAAAAATTCGTCGACCCCTGCCTGCACTTGCATAACGTTGTCACGCTATCGCGACGCGCGATTGTAGATCAATCGGCCAGCGTGCTCAATGCGAGTTCGAAGGCCAGCGCGGTGCATTGGTTCTGCGCGTCACCAACGCGAATGTGTAACTTCACGCGGGTGCGGCCAGATCGGCCAGCGGGCCGACGGCCAGCGTCGTGTTGATCGACAGCGGATAGCGAGCCAGCACTTCCGCCATCTCTTCGAGCGTTACGGCGTCGATCGCCTCCAAGTCTTGTTTCACGGCGCGATACTCGCGGCGCTGAATCCAATTGCCGCCGACGGTAAACAACCGCCCGCGCGGACGCTCGCTGCCCAGCACGACGCGCGAATTGATCTTGCTCTTGGCCTGCGCCAGCTCCGCGGCGGTGGCGCCTTGCTTCTCCGCCTCGGTGTAGATGTCGGCGATGCGAGCGAGATTATCTCGGGCAGACTCCGGGTCGCAGCTCATGTAGGTCATGAACAGGCCGGTCCCTTGATAGTCGTGATGGCTCAGGCTGGCATGTTCCGCCAGGCCGCAATCGACGAGCGCCCAATACAGCCGGCTGCCGCTGTCGTCGCCCAGGATCGTGGCCAGGACTTTCGCGGCATATCGATCGGAGTCGCAGGCCGCCGGGCCGTTGGCCAACTGCAGCACGTACTCCAGCGTGGCCGTATCCTTGTGCATACAGGAGAATCCGCGATGCGGGGGCGCCGCGGTGGTGTCGCGCGACGCTTCAAGTGGTTTCCACGGCCCACAAATCCGCATGGCCGTGCCAACCAGCGCATCGAAGTCGATCCGGCCGGCACCGACCAGCGCGATATTGCCGGGCGAGTAGCGGTTTTCGAAATAGCGCCGCATCGCGTCGACGCTCAGGTCCGTGACGCTCTGGATCGTGCCCAGCACGCTATGGCCCAATGGGTGCGAGCCGAAGTGAGCGGCCCGGCACTTGTCGTCGGCCCCGAAGGGAGGCTGATCCTCGTACATGCGGATTTCTTCGATGATCACCTGCTTCTCGGTGTCGAAGTCCTCCTCGCGCAGCGATGGCCGGATGATGTCGGCCAGCAACTCGACCGAGGGAGTCTGATACTCGGGCAACACGGCCGCGAAGTAGACGGTGTTCTCCTCACTCGTAAAGGCGTTGTAATGCGCGCCCATCTCGTCGAAATCGCGGTTCACGTCGTCGGCGGTGCGTGTCGGCGTGCCCTTGAACATCATATGTTCGAGAAAGTGGCTGACGCCGGCCACGTCATCGGTCTCGTCGCGGGCGCCGGTCTGGACGAAGAAACCGACCGCGGTCGAGTGCGCTTCGTCGTTGCACTCGGCCACAATCTCCAGTCCGTTTGGCAGTCGATGCTTACGAAACTCCAATGCTCACCTCCAAAGGCTGAGGGCCGAGGGTAACGACCGTGAAATCGCCCGGCGGATTGGCGGACAGGTAGTCGTTGATGCTCGCGCAAGTCAGGCCGTCGACCAACGCTCCCACTTCGTCCAGAGTTCGCACGCGGCCCAGATGATACCAATCGCGGGCGATCGAGCCCGAGCGAGACGAGCTCGACTCTTGCTGCATGATCAGGCCGCTTTTGATGCGCGCCTTGAGCCTGGCCAGCTCATCGTCGCGCACTCCTTCGGTCAGGCGCACCAGCTCGCCCATCGTCACGTCCAACGTTTCCTGCGCGCGTTCGGCGCTCGTGCCGGCATAGCACAGCACGCTGCCGCGATCGCGCAGCGTGTGCATCGTGGCATACACGCTGTAACACAAGCCGCGCTTTTCGCGGACCTCAGTGAACAGTCGCGAGCTCATGCCGCCGCTGAGCACGCCGACGGCCCCCCAAGCCTGGAAGTAGTCGGGATGGCAATAGGGCACGCTGGCATAGCCGATGCCGATCTGCGTCTGGTTCGACGCGTGATGCAAGTGATCGCGCTTTGGCAGAACGCGGCCGGTCGTCGGTTCTGGCGCGCTGCGCGGCGACCAATCGCC
>CAZUPX010000762.1:0-1767 GCA_964622155.1 uncultured Planctomycetaceae bacterium
ACCCCGACGATCCGGACCTCAATGTCCTGATGGCGGCCCACCAAGCGTACACGGGACAGGCGAACGACGCGATCGAAACCATGCGTCGCGTCATGCGAGCCAATCCGTTCTTTTCCCCCTTGTATCATGAGGTCAACGGCATAGCGTTCATGGCGGCGCGACGGTACGAGGAGGCGGTCAAGTCCTTCCTCGCCATCCCCGACCCCGCCTTCTATAACCATGTGTGGGTGGCCGGGTGCCTGGCAAAACTCGGCCTCCTCGACAAAGCCAGGGCGCACGTTCGCATGGCATCCGAAATCAAGCCGGACTGGACTTCCTGGGATTGGCGCGGCGAGTTCAAGAACGACGATGACAAGGATCACGTCGAAGGACTGGTCCGTCTAGCAATGGACGCCCTGCGAAACGGGACTTGAACGCTTCGGGTGTGGGAGACCGGACGCAGCGCGGCACTTCTGCTTTGGGTCACGTGCGGCCTTCGCCGTGACCGGCGCTGCACGGCTGTACCTGGGGGTTGAGCGGACATCGGGCTGGTGATGGCGGCTGTACCCCCCGAGAGCAGCCGCTACAGGCAGGTCGGTCCGAAGCGCGAGTCTAGCCGGGTTTCGTCCGTGCCAGGGCATCGGCTCGCCGTGCCGTACAGCCGTCTGCGCCATGGTCGCGTCTCCACCAGGGTGCCATGAGCGTAACATGGACGTTCGCACCCGTATGGTCAGGCGCGGACGCCGCGGCTACGCTCGCCGCGGTATGTGAGTCCGGATGTTGACCATGGGAGCCCTGTCATGGGTCGTGCTGGGGCTGATCGCCGGCGCGCTGGCCAAGCTGATCCTTCCGGGCGACGATCCCAAAGGGCTGATCGTGACCGGGCTGATCGGCGCGGCCGGCGGTGTGGTTGGCGGTGTGGTTGGCGGCTTCATCGGCACCGCGCTCGGCCTTGGCTCGCTCTCGGGCCTCGATCTCGGCAGCATCGCGCTGGCCGTCCTCGGCGCCGTCGTGCTGCTGATTGCGTATCGCGCACTCCGCCGGCGCGGCGCCGGCTGATCAAACGCGAGCGCCGTTGCGGTGCGCTCGCTCGTGAGGTCTTTGTGATTGGGGGAATAATGCCCAGGTCCACCCGCCAGATGGCGCTCACACATGAGATTGTTGCACGCGTCCATCGTTCGTTGGCAGACCCAGGTCCAGCGCCAAATCTCGTCTATCATACTGAGGCCGATTACGACGCGGTGGTTCATCAAACGCTGGCCGCACATCCCCGAGGCGAAGAATTTTGGCTGTTCGCCTATGGATCGTTGATTTGGAAGCCCGAAGGTGAGCACGTTGAGGAACGCGTTGGCACTGCGCAGGGCTGGCATCGATCCTTCTGCCTAAAGATGACCCGGTGGCGAAGCACGCGGGAGCAACCTGGCCTGATGTTGGCGCTCGACCGAGGTGGCCAATGCCGTGGCATGCTTTATCGGCTCGCGGCCAATGCGGCGGAAGGCCAACTCGGCAAACTTGTCCGTCGCGAGATGAAAGCGAAGCCACCGAGCAATCTACCTCGCTGGCCCCGTCCTACGTCTCATGGCGAAGCTTGATCACCTCACGTTGAAAGGGTAAATCGCGATCACGTGGCGGCGCGTCGAGTTCTTGCGCGATACGATGGCCGTCATACACCGCGGCGGCGATCGTCGAAGGGACGTCACAGTCGCCGATCGCATGGACCGATGCAATCCCGACCCGCTGGAGAGCCTCCTCGTCGGCCATCAGGGCGAGGTAGAGCTCGCTGTTGGG
>CAZUPX010000763.1:0-1651 GCA_964622155.1 uncultured Planctomycetaceae bacterium
GCCACCAGCGGGCTCACCGCAAATCCGGCGATGGGCCGCGCTTTTGACTTCCTGGTGGAGAAAAACGCCACTTGTATATTCGAGGAGACCGGCGAACTGATCGGCATGGAGCACTGGATGGCGAAGCGTGCCGAGAATCCCGCGTTGGGCGAGGAGATCGTCAAAACCGTGGCCAAGGCCGCGAATTACTACGCCGCTTACGGGCACGCCAGCATCGGCCCTGGCAACGCCGACGGCGGGCTCACTACCATCGAAGAAAAATCACTTGGTGCCTACGCGAAATCCGGACAATCGGTGATCTCGGGAATCATCAAGCCAGGAGACGTGCCGATCCGCGGTGGGCTTTATCTTCTGGACGTTGTGCCGGACGGCGAACCGCGCTTCGGCTTCCCGAACATCAGCGACAACGCCGAGATCGCCGAACTGATCGCCTGCGGCAGCCACGTAATCCTGTTTTCCACCGGGCGCGGCTCGGTGGTGGGCTCGGCGATCTCGCCGGTGATCAAGGTGTGCGCCAACCCACACACCTACAAGCGCATGTCCGACGACATGGACGTGGACGCCGGACGGATACTCGAAGGCCGCGCCACGCTCGACGAGGTCGGCCGTGAAATCTACGACCTGATCATGCGCATTTCCAACGGCGAACAGACCAAATCGGAAGACCTCGGCCACCAGGAGTTCATCCTCACCTACAAGAGCTTCGAGCCGATCGGCCCTGCCTGCTTCCCCTCCGCCGCTTAAGAATCTCTTTTGCCAGAGAGAAAAATCAAAGGAACCGCGTTAACACGAAGGATCACGAAGGGAAAAACGAAGGCGCACGAAGGAATACAAAAGAACGCGCGGCAGAAAAGGCAGTCGAACCGTCGCGTCTTTACAGGTCACGGCCTTTTCGGCACGGAGCAGGTGGTAGGGTCAGGCCTGCATAATTGCATAAATAATGCAATTATGCAGGCCTGACCCCGGAGCCTTACGTTCGATCGGGCCAAACGCGATATAACATTGGCTGATCGTGGACTGGACTTCGCTGACGCCGCCTTGGTATTTACGGGTGTCAACCCTGGAGGTGGAAGACACTCGGAAGGACTACGGCGAACCACGCATCATCTGCCACGGCCTCCTGGGCGGTCGGATGGTTGTCGTGGGCTACACGCCGCGTGGCGCGGATCGCCACATTTTCAGTATGAGGAAGGCCAATGAACGCGAACAAGCCCGCATCGCGCCGCTCCTTGAAATCTAACCTCGCTCGCGTCGATGCTCACAAGGTGAAACCTGAGGAATACGAGGAACTCCCCGAACTCACCGACGACATGCTCGCCCGTGCCAAGGTGAACAAAGGTGGCAGACCATTGTCGTCGAATCCTCGCAAACCGATCTCGCTGCGCCTGCCCGCCGATGTGATCGAACGCCGGAAGGCCACAGGCCCTGGTTGGCAAACGCGCATGGCGGAACGCCTGAGCAAGATGCGGTGAAGCGATAACAAAACAATACGTAACATTTCAGTCACGAGAGTCACGAGGGTCAGGCCTGCATAATTGCATATTCGCGACAACTGGGGCCGGACCAGCACATCCAATTGATCCGGCGAGCGAAGCACGTGACATAGGAGTGATTCTCGTGCTTAGAAGCACTTTATCTGAGTCAAAACGTA
>CAZUPX010000764.1:0-1509 GCA_964622155.1 uncultured Planctomycetaceae bacterium
GGCTGTTGGTGGATTTGCCACATTGTCGAAACAGATCTCCAAGTTGCCGACACGAGCTTCGCTGACCGTGACGTGGGACAGGATGGATTGCACTTCAGCGCGATAGGGGCTGGCGGTTGAAAACAGCGCCACGACCCGCGGTGGATCGTTGGCCTCTAGCGCCTGTGCGGCCTGGTCGAGCGTGTCCTCGACGGCTTCGGCATCGGTAACGACGATTCGCTCGAGGATCAATAACCCAGCCGTGATGGCCAGCACGACCACCATCGCCGCGATCACCACTCCTCGGCCCGAGCGGACCAGGTAGATCGCCAGAATCAGCTCCAGCCCGAGACCAAGCACCAGGGTCGGCCATGGACTTTCGACGAGCCAGGTCACGGCTCCCCTCCCCTACCCGCTTGGCCGCCCTGCCCGCGTCTTCCGCGCCAAAACATAGTTGCCGACACCGCGGACATCGCGATCGCCAAGACTGCTAGCGGCCAGATCGGAATGATCAGTTCGCCCGGCGCCGGCGGAGGAACTTCCCCCTCGCTGCCGGCAGCACGTGCTTGTGGTTCACCGTCGGCCCGTCTTCGCGCGATTTCTTGCTGTGCTTGGAACTGCATCTCCAGCCGCCGCTGACGCTTGACGTATTGCGGCCAGATGATGACCAGCGCCACCGATGCCGCCATCGAAAACACCATCATCCAAAACCACGGCGAGTCCGTGGCCGACGACTTGCGGTCATGCGACGGCTGCGACAGATCGGACATGATGGCATGTCGCGCGTGATCGGCTGGGCTGAATTGAAATGGCAGCCTTATGGTACCACGAAACGAAGAAATCTTGCCACAGAGGGCACCGAGGACACGGAGAAGTGAAGATTTGAATTGGCGAATTCCCTTCGTCTCTGTGTTCTCGGTGCCCTCTGTGGCTAAATTGCCATTATGACGTACCGCGGATCAACTGCGGCCCCGCGTAGAGCGCGCTCTCGCCGAGCTGTTCTTCGATCCGCAGCAATTGGTTGTACTTGGCCATGCGGTCGGTGCGCGAGGCGCTGCCGGTCTTGATCTGACCGGTCGAGAGCGCCACGGCCAGGTCGGCGATGGTGGCGTCCTCGGTCTCGCCGCTGCGGTGGCTGGCGATGGTGGCGTAACCGTGGCGCTGCGCGAGCTGGATGGCCTCGATCGTCTCGGTCAGCGTGCCAATTTGATTGACCTTGATCAGGATGCTATTGGCCAGGTGCTCGTCGATACCGCGCTGCAAGCGCGTGGTGTTGGTCACGAACAGATCATCCCCAACCAGTTGCACCTTGTCGCCCAGTCGCTGGGTCAGCAGCTTCCAAGCGTCCCAATCGTCTTCGCTGGCGCCGTCTTCGATCGAGCGGATCGGATACTTTTCGACCCAACCGGCCAGCAGCTCAACCATGGCGGCGGCTTCGATCTGACGACCGTCGATGGTGTAGGTCTTCTTCTTGGAGTCATAGAACTCGGTGGCCGCGACGTCGAGGCCGATGAAAACTTGCTCGCCCGG
>CAZUPX010000765.1:0-1541 GCA_964622155.1 uncultured Planctomycetaceae bacterium
TGGCGATCCACACCGCGTCGACCGCCGGATCGTCCAACACCTTGCGCATGTCCTTGACGGCCTTCGGCGGAGTGCCGCTGAGCTTCTCGGCCAGCGCGGCGGCGGCGGCCAGGCGCGTATCGTCGACGTCGCAAACATACGCAATGCGAACTTGTTTGTTCTTGCCCAGAAATTCGACATGGTGCGTGCCCATGCCGCCAGGTCCGATCACCCCCACAACCAGCCGATCGTCGGCGTCCCGTGCTCGTGCCGTACTTGCCAGGGCGACTGCCGCGGCGGCCCCTTGTCCTGCTTGCTTCAGAAACTTTCGGCGATTGGTGGAGGTGCTCATGATTTCGCCTCGTCTGGGGGTGGGTGGGAGTGCTATATCGTAAGCGGCTTGCGGGGTCCGCTCTGCGCATCAAGCCGCGCGGCTGGTGGCGTTATTGTTTGTCCAGCAAGTTTTTCTGCACGAACAGGATCGTGGCGTAAAACTGAAAATCGGCGTTCTTCTTTTTCGCGAACCCGTGCCCTTCGTCCAGCGCGGTCAGATACCAGACCGGCGTGCCGTTCTTGCGTACCGTTTCGATCATCTGCTGCGATTCGCTTAGCGGCACGCGGGGGTCGTTCTTGCCCTGCACGACGAACAACGGCTTCTTGATGTCGGCCGAGTGATTCAATGGGGCGATCTTCTCCAGAAATGCCCGCATCTTCGGGTCGCGCTCGTCGCCGTACTCGACGCGCCGCAGATCGCGGCGATAACTCTCCGTGCGCTCGAGGAATGTGACCAGATTCGAGATGCCCACCACGTCCAGCGAGCAGCGGATGCGATCGTTGTACCGAGTTGCGACAGCCAACGTCATGTGCCCGCCATAGCTGCCGCCGGTGACCATCACGCGATCGGCATCCAGATCGTCGCGCGTCTTGAGCCAATCCAACAGGGCTTCGATGTCCTTGTACGAGTCTTCTCGTAAGAAGCCATTGTCGAGCTGGAGAAACGATTTTCCATAGCCGCTCGAACCGCGAATGTTGGGAAGGATGACCGCCACGCCCAACTCGTCAAGGTAGTAGTTGTTGCGTCCCAAAAAAATCGGCCGCGACTGCCCCTCGGGTCCGCCGTGGATATTGATGATCACCGGTCGCTTGCCGGTGAACTTCTTTGGCGGGTTGTAGAGAAATCCGGTAATCTCGCGGCCATCGAAGCTTTTCCAACTCACGAGCTTGGGCTCGGCGAACCGCGACGGATCGAGCCCGCCCGTCTCGCTCGTGGTCCAGCGGTCGAGCTTTCCGCTCTCAATGTCGAGCGAATAGACGTCAGCCGGCGAATGGGCCGACGTGATCACGAACCCCAGTTCGCGATTGTTCTCGTGCCATTGCACGCGGCCGAAGACGCCAGTCGGCAGTTCGGGTATGGACAATTGCCGATTCGCGGTGACGTCCAGGATATGCAGGCGGCTGATGCCGTTTTCGTTCGTAACAAAGGCCAGCCGATTGCCGTTTTCCGACAGTCTTCCTGACTCGACATCCCAGGAAATCTCGCCCGAGAGCAGCGTGTGCTTGCC
>CAZUPX010000766.1:0-3153 GCA_964622155.1 uncultured Planctomycetaceae bacterium
GGCAGCGCATCACCCTACGGACTCACGCCCCAGCAAATCCGCGACTACTACCGTTTCGACGACATACTCTTCGGGCACGGCACGATCCAGGGCGATGGCGCCGGTCAAACCATCGCTATCATCATCGCCTACGATTCGCCGAACATCGAGTCCGACTTGCACGCTTTCAGTCAGCAGTTCGGGCTGCCGGATCCGCCTAGTTTCCGGCGAGTCACCCAGACGGGCGGGACGTCCGGTTACCCGGCTCAAGACCCTGGCTGGACCCTCGAAGCCTGTTTGGATGTGCAATGGGCACACGCCCTAGCGCCCGCCGCCAGCATCTTGCTGGTCGAAGCCAATAGCAACAGCACGCTTGACCTGATCAACGCCGCGGCGAACTACGCGCGATCTCAGCCGGGAGTTTCGGTCGTCACGATGAGCTTTGGCGCCGGCGAGTTCTCTGGAGAGACCAGCTACGACTCAGTCTTCACGACTCCGAGCGGCCACAACGGCGTGAGCTTTCTGGCGGCCAGCGGCGACGGGGGCAATCCGGGCACCTACCCGGCATTCTCGCCCAACGTCGTGGCCGTGGGTGGCACGACCCTGGGCCTCAGCGGGTCGACAATCACCAGTGAGACCGGCTGGAGCGGCAGCGGTGGCGGCATCAGCCAATACGAGACGAAGCCGAGCTATCAAAACAGCGTTGTGACGCCGTCGAGCATGCAGCGAACGATTCCCGACGTGTCGTTCGACGCCAATCCGAGCTCGGGCGTCGCCGTGTACAACTCCAATTACGGCGCCACGCCTTGGATTCAGGTCGGGGGAACCAGCTTTTCGTCACCGGCGTGGGCCGGCTTGATCGCCGTGGCCAACCAGGGGCGATTCCTGGCCGGACTGTCGACTCTCGACGGGCGAAACGGCATGCTGCCCGAGCTTTATTCCATGCCCGCCAGCGCCTACCGCGACATCACAAGCGGCTCAAACGGCAGCGGCAGCAACGCCACAGTTGGCTACGACATGGTGACCGGCCGCGGAAGTCCGTTTGCCGATCTCATCACCAGCGAGGTCATCGGCTCGTCATCGATCTCCGGAAAAGTCTTCGACGACGTCAACAGCGACGGCAGCCCAACGGGTGATTCAGATCTGGTGGGCTGGACGGTGTACGAAGATTTCGATAACGACGCCACGCTCGATCCAACCAGCTCGCCGACGACCTTCGCGTCCACCGACGTCCCCAAACCGATACCGTCGGTTGGCACCGTCAGCTCGACCAAACTGGTGTCTGGATTGACGGGGAACATTCTCGACGTGAACGTCAATTTGAGCCTCACCCACAACCGCGACAGCGACCTGATCCTAACACTCACCGGTCCGACCGGCACGTCGGTCACGCTGGCCAGTCATGTGGGCGGCACCGGCAATAACTTCACGAACACCAACTTCGACGACACCGTGGGAATTCCGGTCTCGCAGGGCATCGCCCCCTTTACGGGAACTTTTATTCCCGCTAGCGCCCTGGCTAAACTGATCGGCACGAACCCCAACGGCACGTGGACGCTGCAAGTCCAAGACACCGTGCCCGGCACTGGCGGCTCGCTCACCGGGTGGTCGCTTGAGATGACCACAGGCGATGCCCAGGCGACGACCGATGCCAATGGCAATTACAAATTCACGAACCTGGCCGCCGGCACCTATCGCATTCGCGAGGTGTTGCAATCGCCTTACGCGCAGACCGCGCCGGCCGGCGGTTTCTATACCGAGTCGCTGGCGGCCGCGACCAACGTTACCGGCCGTGATTTTGGCAATGTCGTTACGCCGAGCACGGCACCGACGAGCGTTGATCTATTGCCGGCCAGCGACACCGGCTCTTCGGATTCCGACAATATCACTAAACTCAACAACGCAAGCACGTTGACCGCTCTGCAATTCGACGTCGGCGGCACGATCGCCGGAGCCACCGTTACGTTATATGACGGCAGCACAGTCATCGGCACTGCTGTCGCCAGTGGATCCACAACCACTATCACGACCGACGGTGCCACCGCGGTGGGCCCCGGCTCGCATACGATCACGGCGCGGCAAACGGAATCGGGCCTGGCCGAATCACCGAATTCGGCGGGCCTTTCCATTCAGATCGACATCTCTCCGCCGGTGCCCACGATCGATGCCGTCGTCCCCGACCCGCGAACCACGCCAGTGTCGCAAATGGCGATCACGTTCAACGAGTCGGTCATCGGCCTGGACGTAGGCGATCTGGTGCTCACGCGCGACGGGGGACCGAACCTGCTTTCCGGCGCGCAGAGTATCTCGAGTGGCGATAACATCACTTGGACGTTGGCAAACCTCGCGAGCATCACGGCCACACCCGGCCAGTATCAACTCACGCTGGTCGCCGCCGGTTCGGGAATTATTGACACGGCTGGCAACGCAGACACCGCCTCGCCCAGCGGTACCTTCACCGTCAACGGTGCTGCGATTGAAGATCGGCATTTGTTCTACAAAGACTCGACGAAGTGGAACGTGACCAACGCCAACTTGCCCGGCTTCAGCGATGATAACGCCATCGCACCGGACAAAAGCGCGTATCTGCCCGGATCGGGCACCTCGCCCTTCGGCAGCGTGTCGAGCTACTCGCTGGGCATCAACGGACTGATGGTCGATATCTGGGGTGTTCATGGGCCGATTACCGTCGGCGATTTCATTTTCAAGGTGGGCAACAACAATTCGCCCAGCACGTGGGCCACCGCCACTTCCCCCGTGACCGTCACGACGCGCGTTGGCGCCGGCGACAACGGCTCGGATCGAGTCGAGATCATGTGGGCCAATGGAGCCATCTTCAACACCTGGCTCGAAGTCATCGTGCGCGGTGACGACGCGCTGGGTGGGTCCAACGCGAACACCGGATTGGTCGCCAGCGACGTATTTTTCTTTGGCAGCGCACCGGGCGATTCGGGCGCAGGCGACGCGAGTGCCTTTTCGGTCACCTCGGCCGATGAAATCTCGGCGCGCAACGATCCGCACGGCATCAGTAACCCGGCCACGATCAGTAACGTCAACGACTTCGAGCGCAATGGCCTGGTCAGCTCGGCCGACCAGATCTTCGCCCGGAGCAACGTGACGACGCTTGCCAACCAGTTGAAGTTCTTGGTGGTTGGCGCGGGGGGGCCGTTTGCT
>CAZUPX010000767.1:0-1552 GCA_964622155.1 uncultured Planctomycetaceae bacterium
GTTGATCGTGCCGTCGCGGTTGGCGTCGGCGCCCAGTAGGTAGCCGGGCTGGCCGGCGCTGCTGCCCAGGGCGGCAGAAAGCAGCGTGCCGTCGGCGCCGTCTACTGTTCCATCGCTGTTGGCATCGCCGGCCACCGACAACTGCAAGGCATATGCGCCCTGAGTCGCGCCATTCGCGCCGCCGATCAAGAGTTCGTGCAAGCCTTCGCTGGTAACGGCAAACAGGGCGTAGGCGCTGCCGCCATTTATCCGCGTCACAAGAGCCGTGAGACCAGCGACTGCGGGCACGGCCGGCTGCAGGCCGCTGCCGGGAGCCGCCTGCACGGACACTCCTAGATAGATCGTTCCGGTTGGAGTAGCGGCCAGTTCGGAGGGTTGGATGGCAAAGGCAAAACGGTCGACGGCGCCGGCCAAGAGCGTGTAGTTGCCCGGTGTCGTGAGAAACTGGTTGGCCGCGCCAAGGTCCGCGGTCAGCGGCACGGCCTGGGCGGCTGCGCCGTAAGTGACAGCGACAGAGTTCTGTCCCGTTGCCAATGTCAGCAAATGCGGAACTTGGTCCGAGTAGCCATAGTGGCTGGATTGCGCAGTGGAAAGGTTTCGGACATAAAACAAATTCCCCTGACGGTTGTAGCGAAAGACGATTCCAGCTCCTTCGGACGTGGCGATGGAAGTGATGCGATCATGAGCATCGCGCACGAAGGAGATTGATTGGCCAGTGGAGGCGATGATGCCGCTGTCGCCGTAGGTCAGGCGCAGGCCGGAGGGGAGAATCTGCTGCTGCGTGAGTCCGGAGGCATCCAGGCGGTACTTTGTGCCGTTGGGCCCGGTAAGAGTATATGCCGGGCTTCCCAACGTGGTGTCACCGGGATTGTAAGGCCGACCGCTCTGCAAATCATAAAGCGATTGGCCGGTGAGAGTGAGCTTCACCGGAAGAGACTGAAGGCTCCAGTCGACGCCAGCATCGGCCACGAATGCCGGGGTGTAATAAGTGAGGCCGGGAATCTGGTGCTGGTCGGGCGCGAACGTGTACCCCGCGCGGTGGCCGTCAGGCAGCGTGAGGTAGAGGCGGGTGCCAATGCGGAAGGGGTTGTACGCCCCGAGCGTCTGGCTGCCATTGGGCGCTACATCGGTCTGGAGGTTCATCTCGCGGTCTGCCAGACGCCAACCGAAGCCAAAGCTTCCGGACGTACTTTTGGCCGTTGAGTCGTAGCTGCGAACCAGGTGAAAGGTGTCAGTGCCCAGCACAACCGTCAGGTCGGTTTCGGAGCGAGGGTAGCGCGAGGGCTGGGCGGCGGCGTCAGCCTCGATGATGGTTTGGGTCGTCGTGGAACGGCCAGCCAGGTCTACGGCGGTGAGACGAAGTCGGTAGAAGCCGGCGAGCAGAACAGACGGGTCGAACTGCCCTAGCGTGCCGTTGGCGACCGGCGTGTTGCCGCCGGTCAATGGAGTGAAGGTGTCAGAGCCCAGCGGGGCGTAATCCAACTGCCATGAGTCAAGGTTCGAGCTGCTGACCGTACCCAGAACGTTGGCGGCAGCAATCAGCTTCGTGCCT
>CAZUPX010000768.1:0-4102 GCA_964622155.1 uncultured Planctomycetaceae bacterium
AGTCGATCAAGGGCGCGGCGGCGGGTGGAGCGTTGGCGATCCTGGGCTCGATTGCGTTGCAGGCGCTCCGCAACGTCGGCAGCCAAACGAAGGACGGCCCGAAGCTTGATTCCTCGACCAGGCTGTCCGCTGGGCTGCGACAACCCGAGACTCCGCAGGAGGAAGAGCAACTCCATTCAGTCGCGGCGCTGATTGTGAAAGCGATGATCAATGCCGCGAAAGCCGATGGCCGCGTCGACGAAAAGGAAATCCAGCGGATTGTTGGGAATGCCAAGAAGGATGGCATTGCAGGCGAAGCGGAGGAACTGCTCGACTCTGAACTCCGCAAACCGATGGACACCGACGGCATCGTTCGCGCGACATCCCATCCTCAGGTGGCCGCTCAGGTCTATGCGGCTTCTCTGATGGCAATCGATCTCGATACTGAGGACGAAAAGAACTACCTCGCGGAACTCGCCCGCAAGTTAAGGTTGGACGGCAGCGTGGTGCGAAGAATCCACAGCGCAGTGGGCGTCAACTAGACAGGAAGTAGGTGCGATCCGTTTAGGATCGAAGGCTTACCGGATGCGTTCGGTCGGTCCGGCGCAGCGAAATGTCGTAGAAAACCACTTGATCCATTTGCAGTCTCCCCGAGGGTCCGATGACGTTCTACTGGGTCTACGACATGCCCACCTGGAAGATGGTGTTCATGATCACCGCCATCTCGGTTGGGGTTACGTGGTTCGGGACGATTTTCGTTCGCCCGTTTCTGCGTGTGTTTTTCCGGTCCCAGCAGAGTGCCAACGATCTGATCTCGTACTTGCTCGGCAGTCACGGCGTCTATTTCGGCATCCTCCTCGGGCTTTTGGCGTTGTCGGCATACCAGAATTTCACCGATACCGACAAGCTGGTCTCGCAGGAAGCATCTCGACTTGCTGGGTTGTACCGCGATGTATCCTCGTATCCCGAGCCAGGTCGTACTCAATTATGTTCGCTGCTGCGCAAGTACACTCGGTATGTGATCGACGAAGCTTGGCCTTTGCAACGTCAGGGCATCATTCCGCCAGGAGGCGTCCAAATGGTGTCAGACTTCCAGGATGAGTTGATGAAGTTCGAGCCAACGACACCTCGCCTGGAGATTTTGCACGCGCAAACCTTGGCGCAATTCAACACGTTTGTCGAGTCGAGGCGATTGCGACTCCACGCGGTCAACACCGGCATTCCGGCCATTATCTGGTACGTCATGCTCATTGGTGCCGCCGTCAATATCGTGCTGATTTGGTTGCTGGACATGAAGCTGATCGTCCACCTGTTTTTGGGTGGAGTGATTTCATTTTTTCTCGCCACGCTGATTGCCATGACCGTGGCCATGGACAATCCGTTCCGTGGCGAGGTTAGCATCCCGCCGACGGCCTTTGAACTTCTCTATGAACAGTACATGCAGGACAAATCAACACTACCGTCGGCCGCGGAACGCGATGCTCGTGATCCGATTAAGTACAACTCGTAATCCTCGTTTTCAATGAAGTGGGAGAATCGGCGATGGCAGAGTTCGAGATCGAGCATGCCGAAGGCATGCGATGGGTCAAGGTGACTCTGAAGAACGACTGCATTCGCGCCGAAAAAGGTGCCCTAAATCACATGCTTGGGCAAGTGACCATGGATACTTCGTTACCGTCACTCCGGAATGTCTTGGTTTCGTTCTTGTCAGAAGAGTCGCTCCTGCGTCCTCATTTTAGGGGCACCGGAGAAGTTCACCTGGAGTCCTCGCTGGGCGGATTCCACGTCTTGGATGTGCAACCTGGCGAAACCTGGGTCGTGGAAAACGGCGCATACTGGGCTTCGGATGATGAAATCGACCTGTCGGTTTACCGCGAAAGCCTCATGACGGCCTTTTGGGCCGGCGAAGGCTTCTTCTGGTATCAGACCAAGGTCAAGGGAAAGGGCAAGGTGGTGCTGGCCTCGCAGGGGCCTGTGGAGCAAATCTCGCTGAACAACGAATGTTTTGTTGCCGACGGTAAATTTGTCCTCGCCAGGACCAGTGGCATCTCCTTGAAAATACGCCGGCCCACCCGTTCGTTGCTCGGTTACTTCCTGTCGGGCGAGCGCTACGCTCGCGTCTATAGCGGAACGGGCAGGCTATTGGTTTCGACCACACCCTACTGGCGATTTCGGATGCAGCAGCCCGGTCACCAAAGGGACGCCGCATTGACGGAGTGAGATCGAGTCAACGGTACTGGTTGCTATTGGAGATACAGCACGGCCGAGAAAACGGGCTCCAGTTTCGATTTGAGCGCGACAGAAGGCGACTATGGCAATAGGAACACGACATGAACTACGTGATTGGCAGCGTGGCCGTAATCTTGTTGGTCGTGGTTGCGATCTTTTCGATCCAGAACCTTGAAGCCATCGACCTCAGCTTCCTTGTGTGGTCGATGAGCGTTCCAAAAGTCCTGTTGATCTTGGGAATTTACGTGTTGGGGACGGTGTCGGGCTGGGGGCTGGTCGAACTCGTGAAACAGGCATTGTGACGTCACCGCCAACAACTGTTCAACCGTTATTCAAAGAACAAGCTATCGACCTACCGCCAGAATGAGGTGCGCCCCGGACACTGGCATGTCGCACGTTGGCTTTCGCTGCGTGATGACGGAAAAGTAGGAAAAGCAAGAGCATCAAGACGCGGAGATACCGGGGCGATAACCAAGTTCACGAATAGGGGCGAGCGAGTCTAAATTCGTTCCCCATAGGACGGTCCTTTTAGGAGTGACATCATGTTCAATAGTCTTCGACTTCAAGCTCTGGCGCTCATTGCGCTGGGGTCAGGGCTCGGCTACCTGGCCGCAAGCGGTGCGTTGAGTATTTCAGAGAGGGCGCGCGCTGAAGCCGCCGTCACACAAAACACTACAGCAGTGAGTATATCGCAGACGGCCGACGGCAACGGAGGGGCTGCTTGCTGCTTGAATGACAGAGGCAAGGAGCTGCTGTTGGCGCAATCCGACATCCAAGTTGCTCAGGTGCAAACGCAACAAAAGGCAGCACCGACTCAGGCCAAGAAGCCCAACATCCTCGTCATCTGGGGTGATGACATCGGTACCGAGAACATCAGCTACTATAACCGCGGAATGATGGGGTACCAGACGCCCAACATCGACCGTATCGCCAAAGAGGGTGTCTTCTTCACCGATTATTACGGCCAACAGAGCTGTACCGCCGGCCGCGCTGCCTTCATCAATGGCTCCGTGCCGGTCCGCACCGGCATGACCAAGGTCGGCATCCCCGGCGCACCTGAAGGCTGGCAGAAAACCGACGTCACTATGGCCACCGTCATGAAGAGTCTCGGCTACGCCACCGGCCAGTTCGGCAAAAATCACCAGGGGGACCGCGACGACCACCTTCCCACCATGCACGGCTTTGATGAGTTCCTCGGCAATCTCTATCACCTTAACGCCGAGGAAGAGCCTGAGAACGAAGACTATCCCGGCGATATGAAACTGCCCGGCGGCAAGTCCTTCCGAGAGGCCTTTGGCCCGCGTGGAGTGCTCCGCTGCAAAGCCGACGGCAAAGGCGGCCAGACCATCGAAGACACCGGCCCGCTCACCAAGAAGCGCATGGAGACCATCGATGAAGAAACTGTCGCCGCCGCGAAAGAATTCATTACCCGCCAGAACAAGGCTGGCAAGCCGTTCTTCTGCTGGTGGAACGGCACCCGCATGCACTTCCGCACCCACGTCAAGGCGGAGAACCGCCACAAGGGCAACGACGAATACACCGATGGCATGATCGAGCACGACCTCCAGGTCGGTGAACTGCTCAAGCTCATTGACGACCTCGGCATCGCGGACAACACCATCGTCCAGTATTCCACCGACAACGGTCCACACTACAACACCTGGCCCGATGCCGGTACCACTCCGTTCCGCAGCGAGAAGAACTCAAACTGGGAGGGTGCCTACCGCGTTCCCTGTTTCATCAAGTGGTCTGGCCACTTCCCCGCTGGCAAGGCCCTCAACGGCATTGTTTCCCATGAAGACTGGCTGCCCACCTTCGCCGCCGCCGGTGGCAACACGGAGATCGTGGAGAAGTTGAAAAAAGGCGTCGAACTCAACGGCCGCACTTACAAGAA
>CAZUPX010000769.1:0-3008 GCA_964622155.1 uncultured Planctomycetaceae bacterium
CGATGGAGACGCGCGGCGGGCGCTGAACGCCTTGGAGGTCGGCGTGTTGTCGAGTCACGAGCGGCCCATCGAGTTCACGCTCAAACTGGCCGAGGAGTCGGTGCAGCGCAAGGCCGTGGAATACGACCGCACGGGCGACGCGCATTACGACTCGATCAGCGCGCTGATCAAGAGCATGCGCGGCAGCGACCCCGACGCGGCCATTTATTGGCTGGCGCGGATGCTCGAAGCGGGCGAGGAGGTGCGCTACCTCGCCCGGCGGATCGTGATCTTTGCCAGCGAGGACATCGGCAACGCCGATCCGCAGGCCCTGCCGCTGGCGATCGCGGCCATGCAGGCTTGCGAGTTTGTCGGTTTGCCCGAATGCCAGTTGAACTTGGCGCAGGCCGTGACCTACCTGGCCTGCGCTCCGAAGTCAAATGCTTCGATGGTGGCCTTGGGCGAAGCGGCGGCGGATGTTCGCACAGGCCGGCTGCTGCCGGTGCCCGTGCACCTGCGCGACGCGCACTACTCCGGCGCCAAGCGGCTGGGGCATGGCGAAGGCTACGAGTATTCGCACAACAGTCCCGGCGCGGTTGCCGCGCAGGATTATCTGGGGGTCGATCGCGAGTACTATCGCCCCGTCGATCGTGGCGCGGAGCGCGAATTGGCGAAACGGCTGGAGGCGATTCGGGCAAAATTGAAAGCCGCGAAGCGTACGGCTGACGGGGCGAGTGACACATAGCGTCCATTCGTGTGCGCCCCCTCACCCGGCTCGCTACGCTTGCCACCCTCTCCCTCGAGGGGAGAGGGGCGATTTCCTCCCTAGTCCCTAGCCCCCGGCCCCTGGCCCCTGGCCCCTACTCTGCTATCACCCCATCTATGCAGCCTCAAACGCCTGCCCCACTGATGCTCTGGCGTCGTTTGCCCGAAGCGCGTATGATCCGCCGCGTTTACATTTAGCGGCGCTGCGCCCCAGCGGGGGGATCCGTCATGGAGGGCGGGTTGCCGCGGTACGCCTGTCAATTGCAGCAGGCGCCAAGACGCGCGCTTGCCGCTTACGAAAAATCGCTTCGCCAGTGTCGTCAGGGAGGACGAACTTGTGAATTCGCTCAAGCCGCTACTGATTGCTGCCGTGCTGGCGGGCATTGGCTACGGAGTTTACGTGCGGATCAACGGTGGCAACAATGCCCCGCCGCCGGGCGCACCGCAGTCGTGGGACATAGCGCCGAAGATCGAGTTGCCGGGGGCCTCCGGGCCGGGCACGGCGACCTCATGGCCGCCTGCATCGATCAATTCGGGACCCAACCTGCCGCTGAATCCCCCAGCCGCGCCGCCGGTCACGGCGAGCAACGAGGCACCTCCATCGAGCTCGCCAGGCGGCAACGTTGCGCCACCATATAATCCCGCGGCCTCAAATCCGCCGACACAAGCTTCGACCCCCTCAGCGGCGCCGCCGAGCGGCATCGCACCGGACCCAGGTCAGTCCAACCCGCCGATGCAAGCGCCTCCGGCCGACTCGGTGGGTCAAGCGCCGCCGCCGGGCGCGGCTGGCGAGGCTCCGCCTTACAACAACGCGCCGCCGGGCTACGCGGGCAGCAATGTGCCAGATCGATATCGCGCGCAAGAGACCCCGCCGCCGCAGTCAGCCGCAGGCGGCCCGGGCAATGCCGCCGGAGCGATTGACGCAGCGCGGCGCGATCTGGAGAGCGGTCAATTGGCCGCCGCCCTGCAGAAGCTTTCGACGTGGTACGACGACTCGCGACTGACGCCAACCGAGCAACAGCAGCTCAATCAGCTTCTGGACCAGGTGGCCGGAACGGTCGTATACTCGACGCAACACTTGCTCGAGCCGCCCTACGAAGTGCATCCGAACGAGCGACTGGAAGACATCGCCCAGAAGTACAGCGTGCCGTGGGAACTGCTGGCCAAGATCAATGGCATCGACGACCCCGCCAACTTGCGACCCGGCGAGCGATTGAAAGTCGTCCGCGGCCCGTTCAGCGCCGTGGTCAGTCTGGAGAAGCGCCAGCTCACGCTGTTGTTGGCCGACGGCTCGTATGCCGGGCGGTTCAACGTTGGCCTCGGCCGCGAGCATCCGCCGCGCGAAGGCATGTTTGCCGTGTCCGACAAAGTTCCCAACCCGGTGTATCACGGCGCCGATCGAGCCGTGGCCGCGGGCGATCCGTCCAATCCGCTCGGCCAGAGGTGGATCGGACTGGGGAGCGAGCTGGGAATCCACGGCACCGACCGTCCGGAGAACGTCGGCCGCACCGATCTGAACGGCTCGATCAGCCTCAGCCCCCGCGACGTGGCCGACGTGTTCGACATCTTGAGCGTGGGTTCGAAGGTCGTGATTCGCCGCTAGGCGCAACCGCGCATGCTTTGCCCTTTCGGCTTTCCTGCGGCGTGAGTTACGATGATGCATCGCAGCATTCGAACTCGCATCATCGCTCCGCGGGAAGACTCGTGTACGACAAGCAGGAACTGATCCGACTGATCAAAACCAAGGCGCTCAAGCTGGGCGAATTCACGCTGGCCTCGGGCAGACAGGCCAGTTACTACCTCGACGGTAAACAGGTCACGCTCGACTCGGCCGGTGCGAAACTTGTCGCCGAAGGCATGCTCGACTTGCTCGGTGTGCCGCTGCCGGCGGCCGTCGGCGGAATGGCCATCGGCGCCGATCCGATCACCGCCGCCATCATCACCATGGCCGCCGTCCGCGGGCAGTCGCTCAAGGGAGTTTTGATCCGCAAGGAAGCCAAAGGCCACGGCACCGCACGATATATCGAGGGTCCGGTCGTCGCGGGCGAGGACCTGGCGATCGTCGAAGACGTTGTGACCACCGGCGGCTCCTCGCTCGATGCCATCGAGCGCGCCGAAGCATTCGGACTCAAAATCAAGTGCGTTCTGGCCATCGTCGACCGTATGGAAGGCGGCGCCGAAGCGTTTACCGCCCGCGGCTACAAGTTTGCGAGCCTGCTGACGATTCGCGATTTGGGAATTGGGTAGTGGTTGGTGATTGGTTG
>CAZUPX010000770.1:0-6404 GCA_964622155.1 uncultured Planctomycetaceae bacterium
GTCGCTTTCCACGCGTTCGCAATTGGCTCAACGCCAAACTACTGGTCAACGCTGCCCGCTGGTTCCGCAATCATCCCGAGGTGAATGCACTTGCATAATGTTGGCAAGCGAGGGATTCCCGTCCTGCACCCGAACAACCCCTCGCGTGCTCGTCTGGTTCGTATGCTGTAGGCAACCGGGTAATTGCACGTTCGGCGACCGCCAGGCGGGCACCGAACGACTCTCTCCGGTTGCTTGACTGGCGCTTACCGGCAATCGAGAATCGGCAGAGTGAATAACGTTCGCACCGCGCGTCGGGCGACGGATCCTTCGCCCAAATCCTCCAATCCAATCGCGCGACACCTCCACCAGCGACCGACGACGGTCGCGGGCCATACGAAAGTCCTTTGGGATACGAGCGGCCTATGGAATTCAAGCCGGGCTTGACGGTCGGGATCGATCTGGGAACCACGTTTTCGACTCTGGCGGTGCTCGATGCGGAAGGCAACCCCGTGCCGATCGCCAACGAGGAGGACGATGTCGAGACGCCCAGCTTGATCTTGTTGACCGACAGCCACCACGTCGTGGTCGGGCCCAGTCGTCAACGGGCCGCGATGGAAGATCCCGAGCACGTGGTCGACCGCGTGAAGCGGTACATGGGCAACGCGGACTACAAGCGGACCTTCGACGGTCACGAGATCACGCCCGAATTTCTGTCCGCGTTGATTCTCAAAAAACTTCGCCAGGACGCCGAAAAGCGGATTGGTCCGATCGGCAACGCGGTCATCACGGTTCCCTACTATTTCAATGATGCCCGTCGTAAGGCCACCCAAGACGCCGGCCGCATCGCCGGACTGAACGTGGTGGACATTATCAACGAGCCCACCGCCGCCACGCTAACCTATGCCTGGCAGCAGGGGGAGTTGGGAACCGCGAGCACGACCGACCAGAAACCGCGCCTGGCGATGGTTTATGACCTGGGGGGCGGTACTTTCGACGTGACAGTGGTCCGATACACGCCCACGCACTTTCAAGTGCTGGCCACCGACGGCGACGTCCACTTGGGCGGCATCGACTGGAACGATCGCCTGGTGAATTACGTGGCCGAGGAGTTCAAGGCCAAGCACGGCAACGACCCGCGAGAAGATCCGGGCACGCTACAAATGCTCAGGCACGACGCCGACCAGGCCAAGATCAGGCTGTCCGAAGGGCCAGAGGCGACGATTGCCTGCCGTCACGAAGGCAAGGGAATGACGCTCAAGGTGACTCGCGAGCAGTTCGAGGACATGTCCGCCGATCTGTTGCAGCGCACCTGCGACACGGCCACCCTGGTGCTCGAGCAGGCCAAAGTTAAGGCCGAAGAACTCGACGCGGTGGTGCTGGTCGGCGGATCGACGCTGATGCCGAAGGTTTCGCGAATGCTGCACGACTTGCTGGGCAAGGCGCCGTTCACAGGACTCTCGCCGCACACCGCCGTGGCCCAGGGCGCCGCCATTCATGCCGCGATTCTAGAGGCGAAGTATCGCGGCGACGCCAGCGAGTTGGCCGAACGAGTTCGCAAGAAGCTGCGCAACGTGAAACAAGAGGAAGTCAACTCGCACGGGCTGGGCGTGGCGGCACGCAATCCCAAAACCGGCAAAATGGTCAACCATGTGATGATCCCGCGCAACAGCAAACTGCCGATCGAAGTACACCGCACGTTCGTCACCAGCGAGCCCAATCAGCAGCGCGTCAACATCAAGGTCATCGAGGGTGACGCCCCCGATCCTGACGCTTGCTCCCTGTTGGGCAATTGTCGCATTACGGGCTTGCCCAAGGATCTCCCCAAGGGCTCGCCAATCGAGGTTGTGTACGCCTTCGACGCTTCGGGGCGAGTGCGCGTGCGGGCTCATGACAAGACAGGCGGCAAGGAGGCCCACATCGAGATCGAACGCAAGGGAGGGTTGAGCGCCTCGCAGTTGAATTCCTTCACGGCGCTGGCTGGCGATTATAAGGTCGAGTAACCACAGGGTTGGCGCGGCAAACTTGTGCCACGGCCGAAGGGTCGACGAAGGCCGGGGCGTCGAGTTAAAATCCAGGTAATTCACCCACTGGCACGGCTTTGTGATGCCCAAAACGCTCGATGTTTATCGCGATTGGCTGAAAATCACCGACACCGATCGGCCGCTGAGCCACTATCAACTCTTGCGGCTGAAGAAGTTCGAGGACGATACGGCCAAGATCCGCGAACACTACCGGGCCATGAACGCCCACGTCCGAAAATTTGGGACCGGCGAGTTTGCCAAGCAGTCGCAAGACCTGCTCAACGAGCTGGCCAAGTCCATGCTCTGCCTGACCGACAAGCGGCGTAAGGGCGAGTACGACGCCTCGTTGGGCCGCGCGCAAGCCGGCTCGGGCAAGTCGCGCCCTTTCGAGCAGATTCTCCTGGCCACCAAAGTCATCGACCAGGCCGCCCTCGACAAGGCCCGTAACTTCGCCAAGGCAATTAACGTTGAAGTGCGCGACGCGCTGGTGCAGCAGAAGTTGGCCAAATATGAGGCCGTGATGCCTGCTTATGCCGAATCGATCGGATTGCCATACCTCGATCTGACCGACATCGTGCTCGACCCGAACCTCATTGCCCGCGTGCCGCCGCACATCGCTCGGCAGCATTCGTGCGCGCCGGTGATGATCGACAATGAGCAACTGCTGATGGCTTCGCCCAATCCGCTCGATCCAAACGTGGAGGAGGAACTGCGGCTGCGGTTCAACACGCCGGTGGTGCGGACGGTGCTGTGCACGCCGGCGAATATCAACGACGTGCTGGTGAAGTTCGTGCCTCGCGACGGCTCCGCACCGGAGCCGTCGCCGGTTGCCGCGGCCGCGCCGATCGCGACGCAACAAGGCGCCGCGGCCGCGGCCCCGGCCAAACCGCGTCCCACCGGCCCGATGAGCGACGAAGAGAAAAAGCAGCGCCGCGACTACGCCATCGTGACGTTTAACATTGCCTTCATGGCGACAATGGGCGCTCTGTACTACGGGCTGTCATGGGGATTTATGAAAGCCGCCATGATCGCCGTTCCCGCAGCCGCCGTCGCCGCCGGAATCATGTTCAAGGTGCGATCGCGGTAAATCCGCCAGTGGGTGACGTCGGTCATGTTGGGTGCCACGTACGCCATGCTCACGCTTCGTGAGCATGCTTGATGAACTGGAGAATCTGACCGTAACCGAGCATGCCCGCGAGGCGCGGGCATGGCACCCAGAAAGTACGGCGATCTAACTCAAGTAGTGCGCCAATCGCTCAAGCACGTCGGACTGGTGCATTTGGGCCTTGCCGAAGCCCGGTTCGGCGCCGGCGGCCACGGCCGCGGCTTGATGCTCCGCGTAGTTGGTCACCAGCATGAGGGCGGTCGAGGACAAGGCTGGATCGCCCTTGACGGCCGAGACGATCTCGAGTCCTTCGCTGGAGTCCGTGTCGAGCAGCCGATTGACCAGGACCAGGTCGAACTTCTCGGCTCGCAGCTTGTCGAGAGTTTCGCGAGCGGAGTTCGCTTGCACAACGCGCGCATCAAAATTGTCTTCGATCAATTGCCGAATGTTCCAATGATCGGCCGCGCACTGTCCGACGTCGAGAACCAGTTTCATAGGCGTCAAGCTGTCCGGCCGCAACCTATTCTTTCTCGCTCTCGATACAGAACACGTGGTCCTTGTCGGCGATGAACAGCCTGTTGTTGGCCACCACAGGAGTGCTGTAAACTGAGCTGGACATCGGGTTCTCGGAGATCAACTCCATTTCCTTGGAGAGCTTGAACACGGCGATGTCGCCGTCTTCGTCGCCGATGTAAACCTTGTCTTCCACGATCATGGGCGACCCCCAAGCAGCGGCCAGCATGTCGTACGTCCAATGCGGCACACCAGTCTTGGCGTCGAGGCAATGAAACAGGCCGCTAAAGTCGGCCACGAACAACAGTCCATCTTTGATTGTGGCCGTGCCGCACGTACGGTGCATCGTTTCCTCGAACTCGATCTTTCCGTTCTTGTTAATGTCGTCGTTGGCATAGTGCCACACGGCGGCCGAATTGGGGTTTGCACGAGCGATTTCGCCTGCCTCCTTGTTGACCGCCTGCATGCGATGGTGCGGAATCGGCTTGGTCAGGTCCTTGACGTTGAAGGCCAGTTCGCGGCTGACGTCGCCGCGCTTGGTTGGATCGATGCACCAGAAATGGCCGACGCCTTCACCATGCTCCGGGTCTTCGCCCACGCCGACATAGACCAGGCCGTCGTAAATCACCGGCGTGCCAATGATGTGGTTGCGGTCGGCGCGTCCGCCAAGCACGTACTTGGATTCCTTGGGATTGCAATCGAACTTCCAAAGCAACTCTGGGTTGCCATCTTTCGAGCTGGCCTCGCCGCGGAAGCTGTACACCCAGCCATCGCCGCCGCCAAAGATCACCTGCGGTACGCCACCCAACACGGCGTACGTCGGCGATGACCACTGGCCGTGCAGCACGTTGGTGCCGGGCGAGCCGTCCTTCCAGAACACCTTGCCAGTGTTCTTGTCCATCGCCAGGAAGCTCGGCGCGCCAGGGGCCGGCAAGTTGACGTGCCCCTCGTCGACGCCGTTCGACGTGTTGACGAACAAAATATCGCCAGCGGTGGTGACAGAGCAACTGCACATGTTGTGTTGCGAAATGCCCAACTGCTTCATCATGTCCACGCGCCAAATCACGTCGGCCTCGTCCTTGTCGTCAACGTTGATCAACTTGTACGCGCTCAGCCGCGGACCTTCGGAGCGAAGCAACACTTCGCGCTCGGCACCGTCAGCGGGCTTGAACGTAAGCTTGAAGTTCTGGCGCTCGGGCGTGATCTTGACGTTTTCTGGCAAGCTCAGGCCGGCGACCTTGAACTCGTCGGCCAGGCCCGGAGCAACATTACCCTCCTTGAGGGCTTTCATCACCGCGGCCAGCTTATCCTTGGCCGGATCGTCGTTCTTGACGATGTCAAAGAGCCGTCCGAGGTCCTTCGTCACCGGCCCATCGTCTTCGTTGTCGTAAAAACCTATGGCGTCCAGACACACCACTTCCCCGCGATTGGTGACGTACCACACCCGCTCTCCTTCGACGATTGGCGTGGAGCAAACCCCTTGCAGCGGCCAATCGTGCACGCGGCCGGTGGGTAACTTCTCGTTCGAGTGCTGCCACAGGAACTTTCCGTTGGCTTCGCTGAAGCACACCAGCACACCCAGGTCGATCGTGGCCGGAAAGCGCTTCAAGTAGCCGGCGCCATTGTTGGTGCCGACGTACACCTGGCCGTTGGCGACGACCGGATTGCCGTACGACTGCGAGCCAAGGTGTGCGACCCACTTGACGTTTTTGGCATCGCCCTTGACCCACTTACCGTCCTTGTCGAATGAGCCGATCGTCCACTCGGTCGGAATGTTCTTGCCTTGCGGAGTATTGTTGCGGATGCTCGAACCGCCCCACTGCCCCCAATCGAGCGGACCAACGCCTTGTGGCGGGTTGTCGTTCGGCGCAGACACTGCCTTCGGCTTCTCCGGTGCAGCCTTGGCGACGACCGTGGCAGCTACTGGGGCTTTTTGTGCCGCTAAAAGCCGTACCGGCTCCGCGGCAAGCCGATAGGCAACACACAAAATCGCCAATCCGGCCAGCGTGGATGTCGTACGCGTGAGTCGAAACCTGTTCATAACAAGTCATCTCCCGATGAGCGTCGTAGTTTGATTCAATGCGCTGTGTGCGTTTGAGCGATGGTGCAAGACCGAAAGAGACCGCGGGTCTGATCTCGTACCTCTAGCCTCAAGCCTCACTTCGCCGTGTTCTTCGTGACCAGAATGTTGTCGTATGTGATCTCCGAGTCGTTGGCATTGCCGAACAGGCCCGGACTGCCGACCAGGTTGGGGGCCTCATCGACGGCTTCGATCGTCCACTGCGGCGGCTCGCTCTCGCCACGCTTCCAGATCTTGCCTTTGAGCACAGCCTTGCCGTTATCCCCGGCGGCGCGGAATTTCAGCGTGTACCAGGTGTCGGGCTGCCAGGCGAAGGGCACCGACTTCGAAAACCGCCCCAACTGCGGCGTCCACGAGCGAATCTGAACCTGTTGGCTAGCGCCCATCAGGTCCAGCGTGTAGCGCTGCGCGATCAGGCCGGCGTCTGGCAACTTGTTGTTAGTCAGCGCGCCGCGCACGTCTGCCTGGATCGTATAGTCGTGGAATTCGGGTTGCCCCATCCACGATTGGCTGCGCGTGCCCTTGGGAATCGTCGTCACCTTGGCCATCGACTTGTCACCGTCGACTTCGCGTACGACGTGGCGATAACGGGCCCCGACCCAGGTGATCGGTACCTCACCATCCGTGAAATCGAATTTCCAAGGCAAGTCGGGCACTACGCGAATCCGCGATACCGCTTTCAATTCACCTACCGTCGCAGTTA
>CAZUPX010000771.1:0-2483 GCA_964622155.1 uncultured Planctomycetaceae bacterium
GATCAGGGTTGGCATGTTTCATCCTCTGCGTGCGAGATAGCAGCGGTTACTGCCAGGGTTTCCATGGTGAACTGGCGAGCCTTGGTTTTCAGCCCCGGAGGGGCGGCAGAGAGTAGCCCACGGCGTAAGCCTTAAGTTTACCCACATTTCCTGTATCATCCCTCATGGCGTAATGGCTTGCGACCATGAGGGTTACCAGGAGATGGAGCATGGATGCTTGGGAAACGGCCACGACTTTCGGTACCGCACACTTCGGGGCCGCGCAATTGGGCGATAAACGCAGGACCAAACGTTTGGTGCAGACCGTGGACGCTATCATCCGCCATCCGGACGGCACCTTGCCGGCGAAAATCGACGACCCCGCCGCCCTCAAGGGACTGTATCGGCTGCTGGGCAAACCCACGGTCACCCATGCCAGCGTCTTCGCGCCCGAGCGGCAGCGCACCTTGCAGCTCATTGATCAAGCGCAAACGACGGTGCTGGTCATCCACGACTGGACCGAGTTGGATTACACCGGCCTGCTCTCCTTGATGGACCAGTTGGGCCCGATCGGCAACGGCAGTCATCGCGGTTACCTGTGCGCCAACTCGCTGGCCGTGGTTGCCCAGACGCGCGAAGTGCTCGGCTTGGTGTACCAGAAACTGGCCAAGCGGCCGCGGGTGAAGAAAAAGGAGTCGCGCCGCGAGCGCCGCGATCGCGCCGACCGCGAGACGCGCTTGTGGCGCGAGGCGAGCCGGCAAGTGCCGGCGCCGGCAGCGGGCCGGCAGCAAGTGGAAATCGCTGACCGCGGCGCCGACGTGCTGGAGTTTTTGGATTTCATGCACGAGCAGGGCAAAGACTACGTGGTCCGCTCCAAGCACAACCGCCGTATTTGCCTGGAAGACGGCACGACCACCAAGCTGCACGACTACGCCCGTTCGTTGCCGTTGCTGGCCCAGCACACCGTGGCGGTCGGGGCCACGGCGCAGCGGCCGGCCCGGCAAGCGCGGGTCGCCGTTGCCTGGAGCCAAGTCACGCTGCGGGTGCCCAAGCAGCCGCGCGGCGAAACTCGCCGCGTGCCGCTGACGACTTGGGTGATCCGGCTGCGCGAGATCGACCCGCCGGCTGGAGTCGAGCCGCTGGAATGGATCCTGCTGACCAATGTGCCGGTCCAGACCCAGGCCGACGCCTGGGAGCGGATCGGCTGGTACGAGGTGCGTTGGGTAATCGAGGAGTATCACAAGGCCCTGAAGACGGGTTGCGGAGTGGAGAAGCTGCAGCTGACAACGGAAGACCGGTTGCAGCCGGCCATCGCGGTGTTGTCGGTGGTGGCGTTGCATTTGTTGAACCTGCGAGACGCCAGCCGCCGTCCGGACGCACGCACGCGGCCGGCAACCGAGGTGGTGCCGGCGACGTGGGTCAAGATGCTCAGTCTGTGGCGCTACAAGGAAGCGCGGCCGAACCTGACGGTGCATGATTTTTTCTACGCCCTGGCGCGATTGGGAGGCCACCAGAACCGCAAGCACGATCACCAGCCGGGATGGTTGGTATTGTGGCGCGGCTGGATGAAACTCCAAAGCATGGTTGAAGCTGCGTCGCTCCTGGAGAAAGAAAATTGTGGGTAAACTTAAGGCTTACGCCCTGGGCTATTGACTGCCGCCCCGTTGGGGCTTTGGCCAGTCAGGTCTCTCCAATGGACGGCCGACCTTTGGTAGTGGCCCGCAACTTCCCTGTTGCACGCATCCTCTCTCCCGATAACACTGTACTCATCCCCTGCACATCCGTGCCACTTGTTCCACCCAAACGGAAGGTGCTTCATGCGAATCGTCACTGTCTTGTTGTGCGCGGCGATGTTCCTCGCCGTTCCGAATGTTCACGCGGCCGATGCGGAGGCCAAGCGCCCCAACATTCTCTGGATTACCTGCGAGGACATCAGCCCGAACCTGGGCTGCTACGGCGATCCCTACGCCGTTACCCCGAACCTGGACAAACTGGCGACCCAGGGCGTTCGCTACACGCATGCGTTCGCGCCGATCGGTGTCTGCGCGCCGTCGCGGTCCACGCTGATCACCAGCGTGTTCGCGTGCTCGCTCGGCTCGCACCACATGCGCTGCCAGATTCGACTGCCCGAAAACGTGAAGTGCTTCCCGGAGTATTTGCGCCAGGCCGGCTACTATTGCACCAACAATGTGAAGACCGACTACAACTTCGCAGTCCCGGCAGGGGCCTGGGACGAGAACAGTAACAAGGCCCACTGGCGAAACCGCAAGCCGGGCCAGCCGTTTTTCAGCATCTTCAACTTCACCAGCTGCCACGAGAGCCAGATTCGCCAGCCGGAGAAGGCGTACATCGCGCGGACGGCGCTATTCACGGAGAAGGAGCGGCACGACCCGGCCAAGGCACCGATTCCGCCGTACCATCCCGACACGCCGGAGGTCCGCAAGGACTGGGCTCGCTATGCCGACATGATTACTTACATGGACAAGGAAGCGGGCAAGGTCCTC
>CAZUPX010000772.1:0-2413 GCA_964622155.1 uncultured Planctomycetaceae bacterium
CCATTTCGCAGTTTGCGTCGTACTCGTCTCGTCGTTCGGCCTGCTGTGCCGACGGTGTACAATTCCGCTGGGGGTGCTGCGGGCCTACGAGATGGTAATCTTCGGGCTGCCGGCCGCCTACTTTCTGGTCAACCAGTATGCGTCGATGAGCGCGGCAGTCAGCAGGAGCATCTTTGCCAACCCCACGTCTTTCTGGATGGGGCTGGTTTTTACCTACGCCATGTTCATTCCCAACACGTGGCGGCGAGCCGCCGTGGTGTGCGGAATCCTTTGCGCGGCTCCCGTCCTCATGATCGCGGATCTGTGGATCATTAACCCCACGTTCGCCGCGATGGCGCGAAACAACATGGGAGTGGTCGTCGAAGTCCTGATCATGATGACCGTCACATTTCTGTGCGCTGCCTATGGCACCTACGTAATCGGAAACTTACGGCATGAAGCGTTCGTCGCGCGGCAATTGGGCCAGTATCGTCTCTGTCGCCTGATCGGCTCTGGTGGCATGGGCGAGGTTTATCTGGCCGAACACCAGATGATGAAGCGGCCGGTGGCCATCAAGCTGATCCGCCCCGGAAAATCGGCCGACCCGCAGGCGCTGGCGCGCTTCGAGCGCGAGGTGCGCGCGACCGCGAGGCTGTCGCATTGGAACACGATCGAGATCTTCGACTACGGCCGCACCGACGACGGCACTTTTTACTACGTGATGGAATACCTGCCGGGTTTGAGCCTGGCCGATCTGGTGGATAAGCATGGTCCGCTGCCGCCGGCACGTGCCATTCACCTGTTGATGCAGACGTGCGACGCCTTGGCCGAAGCCCACCGCAACGGGCTGGTGCATCGCGACATCAAGCCTGGAAATATCTTCTCAGCCCAGCGAGGCGGCATTCACGACGTGGCCAAGTTGCTCGATTTCGGCCTGGCGAAGCCCGTCGCGCCGGAACCCGAGCCGGTGCAGTTGACGCAAGACGGCGCCATCGCCGGATCGCCACTGTACATGTCACCGGAGCAGGCATTGGGCGATAGCGAGCCCGACGGCCGCAGCGACATCTATTCGCTGGGCGCGGTGGCTTACTACGTGCTGACCGGGTCGCCACCGTTTGGTGGCGAGAAAGCGATCCGCATCATTCTGGCGCATGCGCACGAGGAAGTTGTGCCTCCCTCGCGATTGCGCAGCGATATTCCCGCCGAATTGGAGCAGATCGTGCTGCGGTGCCTGGCCAAGAATCCGGCCGATCGCTATCAAGACGTCCTGGCCTTGCGTCAGGCGTTGTCCGAATGTTCGGCGGCCGGCGGCTGGAGTCACGGCGACGCGGCCAAGTGGTGGCAAGCGAACGGCGTCGACGACAAGCAGGTTATGGCAATTGGCGCCGCCGCGATTTAGCTGTTCGATGCGGCTGCTGGCACGCTGGCTAGCAGTGGCCTAGAATTTCCTATGGCCCAGCCGGACGCCCTAAACTTCGATCTGTGATGCTCACGCATGACCACAAAATCACCGCCGCGAACGCTGTTTGAGAAGATTTGGGACGCACACGTTGTCCACGCCGAGCCGGGCCAGCAGACGATTCTCTATATCGACCTGCACCTGGTCCACGAGGTCACCAGCGCCCAGGCATTCGAGGGACTGCGCCTGAGCGGACGCAGGGCGCGGCGTCCGGAACTGGCTGTGGCCACTGCCGATCACAACGTTCCCACCACCGACCGCAGCCTGCCGATTGCCGACCCCATCTCGAAGCAGCAGATCGACACTCTGCGCGAAAACTGCCGTCAGTTCGACATCCGTCTGTACGACCTGCACGACCCGCAACAGGGCATTGTGCACGTCATCGGGCCCGAGCTGGGGCTGACCCAGCCGGGCATGACCATCGTCTGCGGCGACAGCCACACGGCCACGCACGGCGCGTTCGGCGCGTTGGCCTTTGGTATTGGCACCAGCGAGGTCGAGCACGTGCTGGCCACGCAAACGTTGCTCCAATCGCGGCCCAAGACCCTCGAGTTGCGCGTCGACGGACGGCTGCCGCAAGGGGTCACGGCCAAGGACTTGATTCTGTTTATGATCGGACAGCTCACTACCGAGGGCGGTACCGGCTATTGCATCGAGTACACCGGCAGCGCCATTCGGGCACTGAGCATGGAAGAGCGGATGACCGTTTGCAACATGACGATCGAGGCCGGTGCCCGCAGCGGCATGATCGCTCCGGACGACACGACGTTTGACTATTTGCGCGGCCGGCCGTTTGCGCCGCGAGATTTTGACGCGGCGGTGGAACGATGGCGCAAGCTTCCCAGCGACGCGGGAGCCAGCTACGACAAGTCGCTCGTATTCCAGGCCGCGGCCGTCTCGCCGCAAGTCACTTGGGGTACGAATCCCGGCCAGGTCGCGCCGGTCGGCGGGAGCGTTCCCGACCCGGCCAGGTTG
>CAZUPX010000773.1:0-4649 GCA_964622155.1 uncultured Planctomycetaceae bacterium
GCTACGACCGCCGCCAGCCGATAGTTTTCCTGCAAGTCGACAGCCAGGTTGGCCGTGGTTCGAGCGCGGATCTGTGCCAGCGCCTCGGCGTCCTTCTGGCTGTCGACCGCGATGCGCACCACGTCGGCGCCGGCCGCCTCAAGAGCGTTGACCTGCGCAACCGTCGCCGCGACATCCTGCGTGCGCGTGGCGGTCATACTCTGCACGGCAATCGGATGGCCACTGCCCAGCCACGCCGAGCCGACGCGTACGCTGCGAGTAGGATTACGAGGAAGGTCCATCGTGATACTCCATCGATTATCCGAGCGACGCAGCTAGCAGGTCAAAAACCATCGGGCATGCTATTGCACCACCCCAGCTTCAAAATATCAAATGCTCATCCATGGGGCGAGTGAGATTGCGGCATCGATGACGTGCGATCGAACGAACTTCCGGCGGTTCAAGGCAAGAATCTGTCGCCCATATCGCGACACCGGCTTGTATACGATACATACGTACACTATACTCTGATTCGGAAACGTGAACCATGAGCGCGAACTCGAAGATCGAATGGACGGATGCGACGTGGAACCCGGTCCGCGGTTGCACCAAGATTAGTCCTGGATGTGCGCACTGCTACGCGGAGACGTTCGCGGAGCGATTCCGCGGCGTGCCCGGCCATCCGTATGAACAAGGGTTTGATCTTCGCCTTGTACCCGAGAAGTTGGTAGAGCCCATTACCTGGTCGAAACCCAAGATGGTATTCGTCAATTCCATGAGCGACCTGTTTCACGAAGGAGTGTCTGACGACTACATCGTCCGTGTTGCGCGCGTCATGGCCGCCGCGAACTGGCATATCTTTCAGGTGTTGACAAAGCGCGCCGAACGCATGAGCGACTTGCTTCGCGACAAGTTGAACTTTGCAGCCAAGCTCCCGCATATCTGGTGGGGTGTCAGCGTCGAAAACCGCAAGCATGGTTTGCCGCGCGTAGAATATCTCAGGAAAGCGCAACCGGCGATGGCATTTCTTTCGGTTGAGCCGCTGCTTGAAGACATCGGCACGATTGACCTGGGAGGAATTTCTTGGGTCATCGTCGGCGGTGAAAGCGGCGCCAAGTGCCGGCCAATGAAACCGGAGTGGGTCTTAAATATCAGGCGCCAGTGCAAGCAGGCGCAAGTTCCGTTCTTTTTCAAACAGTGGGGTGGGGTCCACAAAAGCAAGAGCGGTCGCGCGCTCAACGGTCGCACCTACGATGAATTGCCCGAGATACGTCGCGCGCCCATTCCCAGCGCGTGCGTCAGATCAACTTTACTTTCAGAGTTCGGCAGCGCGGCACAACGAGCGCCCGGCCGTGAAACGTATCGACAGTCGGCCTAGAACTGAGAGATGAATTGTGGCAGAGAGTGTTGTCGGCCGTTGGGCGGCAGAAAAACTTGAACACTTGAGAAAGTACTTGCATGCGTACACAACGATCATGCAAAACCAGTCATGGTGCATGGACTACTTCTACATCGACGCGTTCGCGGGGCCAGGGAAACATGAAGTACAAACCGGACGGCAATCAAACCGCTGGGATGTACGTCAAGCATTACTCGATGTGGCAAGTTTTGGGATTGAACACGCCGAGCAACGGGAGTTTCTGGCCGGGTCGCCGCGAGTCGCACTTGAACTAAAGCACCCATTTACATCATACGTCTTTGTCGAGCGTTCTCCCGAGCGCGTCGCCGCACTTGAGCAGCTCAAAGCTGATTTCGAAGGTTCCAGAAAGATCGTGATCCGCCGGGCCGATTGCAGTGAGTATCTGCGACGGCGAGTGGCCAACAATCCAAGACTCGACTGGACGAAGCAGAGAGCAATCGTATTTCTGGATCCATTTGGGATGCAAGTGGAATGGGAGGTCATTCAACAGCTCGCAGATACGAAAGGTATCGAGATCTTTCTCAATCTGCCCGTCGGAATGGCCATACAACGGCTATTGCGTCGCCAGGCCGACAAGTTTACAGACAAGGAACGAGAACGACTCGATCGTTATTTTGGCTCAGGGGACTGGAAGAAAGTGCTGTACAGGTCCCAGAGAACGCTCTTTGGCGACGATGATCAAAATAAAATCGACCAATCGGGCGAACGATTAGTCAAATGGTATCGTGAGCGTCTGCGTACCGTTTTTTCGCACGTGTCGCGCGCTGCGCTGATCAGGAACACCCGTCGCGGACACCTCTACTACCTCATGCTTTGTTCGCACAATCCAGTCGGAGTCAAAATCGCGAATGACATCTTGTCAGCGGGCGAAGTGGTTTGATTGTTTCCCACAGAGTGTCATTCACCCAACAATTGAAATCGTACCTACGCTTGCGGCGTGTAGCCCAGCACGATGTCGAATTTCGCGGCCAGCTCGCCGGCGCGCGATTCTTTGATCAGGGCGAAATCGACCACTAGCAGTTCGCGGGTCTTGGGATTGCCAGCACCGCGGAACACGAAGTCGCGATCGTTCTGAGGGTGGTCCTTGATATAGCACTGCGTCGTGAATTTGTTCTGACCCTTGAGCTTGACTGCGAAATGGATGTGCGGCGTGCGGCCGGGATAGGGCACCGGCTTGATCGTGCGGAAGTAGTAGTCGCCGCTCGAACCGGTCAGAAAGCGTCCAAAACCCTGGAAGTTGCCGTCGCTTCGGTCGCGGTTGCCGCTACCGCTGTGAATGTAAGCGCCATGTGCATCGCACTGCCAGATTTCAACCAGCGCCCCGCGGATCGGCTCGCCATGCGCATCCAGAATTCGCCCGGTCAGGTGCGTGATCTCGCCCACCGCTGGCGTCAGGCCGTCGTTGACGATGATCAGATCGTTGTCGGTGTCGAGCGGCAGCTTGTCTGGGTAGAAAGGGCCTTCCATCTGCGGCGGCGTGCGCAGCAGCTCGTCGGCAAATGCACTTCGTGCACTGAAGGCGGCGGCACCAAGGGCCATGCTTCCCAAAAAAACGCGTCGCGTGTTTGAGATATCGTTCATGAGTTGGACTCCGGCCGAGCGGTTTGGTAATCGTGATCGAGCAATCGCCTCAATGCGGACTTGCGGTGGCAACCAAAAAGCGAGGGGGCTGCATGGCGGTCGTCGTGGTCGTTGGCTAACCCGCTTACAGTTCGCCCCTGTGAGCAATTTTAACAGACTTCGCGCCGGATTGGCCACTGGCCCCATTCTCAGGTAGCGGGCCAGTCTAATCGCGGATCTCTTGAAGCACCCTAATTGCTTCACTATTCTACACCATCTCCCAAGGGTCAGATCAACCAGCCGCTCTCGCATTCGGATATGCCCGGGCTATATTGATGCGCCCCGCATTGGGTTGGTTCGACTGCGATGCAAGGCATTGCTCGCCACATAGGTCGGCTGCATCGCACATTGCTGGAAGGGCGCCATGTTCGCCGCCCTCAGTTCATCGCCGGAGTTGCGGGTAATCGGAGGTCATCATGCGCACCGGTCAACTGCGTCGTGTCGCTTGCGTGAATTTGGCTTTGATGGCCCTCGTCAACCTCTCGTCGCTGCCTGCTCAGGAAGCCAGCAGCCAACAGTCGCACGAGGACACCTCCGCCACGGCGGTTGTCGAACGGAACAAGGCGGTCGTCCGCGATTTCCATAACCAAATGGACAAAGGCGACGTTCAGGCCGCCTTGTTGAACTTCGCTGACGAAGTAGAAAATCACGGTCGTCGCGCGAACAAGCAGATCCTGCGATTGATTCTGGAGGACATCGGTCGCACGTTTCCAGATTCCGAGAATGAGATTTTGGATATCATCGCCGAAGCAGACAACGTCGTCGCGCGCACGAAAGTCAGCGGCACGCACAAGGGCACCGGACAGTTGCCAGTCAATGGCGGTCTACTCGTGGGAGTGCCCCCGACGGGCAAGCATTACGAAATTCAGCACATTCATTGGTTCAAGCTGCGCGACGGCAAAATCATCGCGCACTTTGCAAATCGAGACGACGTGGGAATGATGCAACAGCTTGGACTCCTGCCGACGCCGAAGCGTCCCGAGTCACTGAACCCACCGGCGCCGAAGTAATTCAATGAACCCTGCGCACGGTGGCGAAGGTCTTCACGTGGTTACAAAAGAACCCCCGCAGCCGCGCTTTCGCTACCCGGGGTTATATGTAAATGGCGCGGGCCGAACTCCATTCAAAGGGAATCGGAATCCCCCGGTTATCATCCCAGCTTCATAACCCGTCGCGTCTCGCAGCCAGAGCCCGATGGTGGGCAATTCAACGGAAGCAATCGCCATGCGTGACACCTATTTCGCGCTGGCCACCTCAAAGATCAGCGTGCCGTTGCTCGCCCTCTTGGTTAGTTTACCCTTCTTCGTTTTGGTCGTTGCGGATTTTACGACGAACTTGCCCCCCGCTGCCGTGAACGCTCGCACGAGTTGATCCAGGGACACGTCCGAAGCGGCACGCTCGATCTTGGCGACGCGCGGTTGGCTTGTCTTGAGCTTGTCGCCCAAATCTTTCTGCGAAAGTTTGCGGGCCACTCGCTGCCGACGAACTGCCAAGGCGAGCTCGACCCGCGCGTCGAGCAATTGTCGCTCCTCGTCGTCCATACCCAGAAAGTCGGCTGCGTCGCCAACCTTCCAACCAGCCGCCTGAATCGCCTTGGGTATTGGCACGTCCATCTTTCCCTCCTCAGTTT
>CAZUPX010000774.1:0-6610 GCA_964622155.1 uncultured Planctomycetaceae bacterium
AATCCTGGCACGTAGCTGAATTCGCAAGAATTCAGGCGCACCCTCACTGAAGTCTGGCGACTTCAGCTACAGCCGCCATAAAATCTTGCCGCACCCGATCCTGTCACCGAACTCCGAGAACATCGACCGTCCAATTCAAACCGTCGCCGGCTTCGTCCGTTCTTAGTACCCTCCTCCGTGTTCTCTTGCACTCTGCGGCAAATTCCTCGTCTTTGTGCCCTTGGTGCGTCCCTTTGTGCCTTCGTGTTAAAAAACTCCCCGGCTAGCCTGCAAAAGGTTTTTCAGGTTGTTTCGTCTCCGCGACCTCAGCGTCCTCCGCGTTTCAATTCTCCGTACGTGTAATTGTCAGAGGTTTAGAAACGCAGAGGATGCCCCGATCGCAGCGAGGCGATGTCGGCCGAATTCTCGTCTCAGACTGTCCCCTGTTTTCAACTATGCATCCGCGGCAACTCATCCCCCTCGTGGATGATCTGGGCTTCGGCGGCGGACAGCTCTTCCAGGCGGTCGCGGATGTCGGCCTCGGACCCAAAATGACTCGCCAGTCGCACGTAGGTGCTGTGGTGCCGTGCCTCCGACTCGAACAGGCTGCCGTAAAACTCGGCCAGCTCGGGGTCTGCCACGTGGTCGCGCAGCATTGCAAACCGCTCGCAACTTCGGGCTTCGATCAGCGCGGCCACCAGCATGCGGTCGATCGCCCGTTGGGGCTCGCCCTTGCGCACCAGTTCGTTGAGCTTGCGGCCGTAGGCGCTGGGTTTTTGCGCGGCGAAGCGGATCGCGCGACGTTCGAGCACGTCGAGCACCAGCCGAAAATGCTCAAGTTCCTCGACCACGATGTCCGACAACTCGCGGCCGATCCGCGGCTCAACCGTCCCGTACGCAAACAGCAGGTTCATCGCCACGCCTGCGGCCTTCTTTTCGCAGTGTGCGTGATCGATGAGGATCGCCGGCAAATCGCTGTCGACCTGTCGCAGCCAACGAGGCAGGGTAGGGGACTTCAGGCTGAGCATTGCGTCAAGTCCCGGTCGCTCAGTGTTTGGCGACCGCCGCCGTGGCCCGAGCCGTGCGACGTGCGACGAGTTTGAGGGCCGTGCGGGGCATCAGTCGCTTCAGGCGCCAGAACAGCGTGGCTTCGGAAGGTGCGAACACGTACAGCTCCTTGCGTTCCACGGCGCGGTAGATCAACCTGGCCACTTGCTCGGCCGTGGCCTTCGACTGGCTCATCATCTGCCTGGCCATCGTCCGCGCTTGTTCGCTTTCAAAGCGTCCGTTGTTGAGGATATTGGTCGGGAAGAACGACGGGCAGACCGCGGCCGCGCCGATGTTGTACGGCTTCAGCTCGCCATACAGGGTTTCCGAAAACGAGACCATGGCGGCCTTGGTCATGTTGTAGGGGGCCATACTCGGCGCTGATACAATCGCGGCCATCGACGCGATGTTGACGATGTGCGCCCCGCTGGGATTCTCCTTCATCCAGCCAACCATCGTGTGGCATCCGTAGATAGCGCCCCACAGATTGATGTTGATAATCCAATTCCAATCTTCGAGTGACAACTTGCCGACGTCGCCGCCAACTCCGACGCCGGCGTTATTCACCAGCAAGTCCAGGTGAGGCCACGTGCCGTGCAGCTTGTCGTGCAGTGCCTGCCATGCCTCAGGCTTGGTGACGTCGAGATGCTCCACCTGCCCGTTGCCGCCAGCCGTTCGCACCAGTGCCAGAGTCTCCTCGGCGCCCTGTGGATTGATGTCCGCCAGCGCGATATGCCAACCGTGCCGCGCCAACTCAACCGCGGTCGCCCGCCCCAATCCGCTGGCCGCGCCGGTAACGATTGCGTATTTTGTCGTGCCCATCGTGGTTTCCCGTTCGTACATTCCCCGCCAGATCGCTGCACAACGCATCAGTGTAGTGAAACGCGATCGGCTTGAACACTTCCCCGATGCGGTTCCAGGCCCTCGATATCTCTGGCCGGCGGATGCGTCGGCGCGACTGTTGTGTTACGATTCCACGTACATCATGAGTTCGCCGCCTTGCCCTGCAAGCCCGCGGCGTCGCCAACGAACGTTGCAACGATGCAAGGCATCCACGACATGTCAACTTGTTTCCGTCGAACTCTGCCGGCGGCTAGCTGTGCGCTGTTTCTGCTGTGCACTACGTCGGCGGCTCACGCGATTGCCGCGCTCGAAGTCGGCATGGGTGTGGCCGACGTCACGCCCGAGTTGATGCCGGGACACCCCATCTGGCTGGCCGGCAAGGAGATGAATCGGGCCGCTACGGGCGTGCGCGACAGGCTCTTTGCGCGGGCGGTCGTGCTGCGCGGCGGTGGGCGGAAGATTGCGATGGTGTCGGTCGACTCGATCGGGTTGGCCCGGCCCACGATCGTGCGCGCACGGGAGTCGCTCAAGGATTTCACGTATGTTCTGGTGGCCAGCACGCACTCGCACGACAGCCCCGACGCAATCGGTGTCTGGGGGCCGTCGCCTGAGACGACCGGCGTCGTGCCCGAGTATTTGCGGTTCGTGGAAGCCAGGATCGCCGAAGCGGTTCGCACGGCCGATGCCGCCGCCGTGCCGGCCAAAGCCCAGTACGCCACCGCCGACGACGTGAGCCTGCTGGGCGACTACCGCCTGCCCGAGGTTTACGACAGCGTGCTGCGGATGCTTCGCTTCACGCGGACCTCCGACAGTAAGACACTGGGCCTGGTCGTGCAGTGGAACAGCCACGGAGTCGAGCCCAAGGGCAATTCGCTGGTGTCGCGAGACTTCATGGGGGTCACGGTCGACACGCTCGAGCATCGGCACGCCTGCCCGGTGATTTACTTCCAGGGCGCCATTGGCGGCTTGATGGGCACGCCCGATCAGAGATTTCGCGATAGCAAACGAGAGCTTCCGACCGACGCTTTCGCGTTCATCCGGCTGTGCGGCGAAGCGATCGCCGACCTGGCCGATCGGGCACTCAAGCAAGCCGAGCCAATCGACCTGATTCCCCTGGAAGTCCGCGCCCGGCCAATCATGATTCCTCTGGCGAACGAAGGATTTCGCCTGGCACGGGCCGGGGGCGTGCTGCCGCGGCCGGCCTATGTCTGGACCGGCACAAAGGACCAGCAGGGCGAGGAACTCGCGCTGGGCAAGGTCGACGGACCGCAGGCCATGGAAACTGAAGTTGCCTACTTGCGACTGGGCGAGTTGGACGTGGCGGCTATACCCGGTGAGTTGTATCCCGAGCTGGTATACGGCAAGTATCAGGAACCGGCCGATCTGGGCGCTGACTTTCGCGACGCCCAGACCGAGACACCTGTCGTCAGGATTCTGCCGAGCTCGAAGTTCATGCTGCTGGGGCTGGCGAATGACGAGGTGGGCTATATCATTCCCAAGCGGCAATGGGACGTCGCGCCCCCGTTCGCCTACGGTCGCACGTCGGCCCAATACGGAGAGCGAAATAGCGTTGGGCCGGACACCGCCGCGATGCTTTTGCAGGCGTTGGTCGATCGCGTCGCCGAAGCGGGCGACCGCTAGCTGCCGCGCTTGGCAACAAAAAATAACGACTCCGATCGACTCAAGGAGCACATCCATGGCAGTCTCCGATTCACCGTCCTCCAGCTCAAGTTCCTCGATGGCAAGCGCCGTGTACACGATCGTGTATCGGATCATTGCGTACTTCGGTCTGATGTCAGTGTTTGCCTCGCTCGCCTTCGGGTTCCGGCACGGCCGAGATGCCCCTGGGAAAAACTACGCGTTAGACCTGCTCTTGTATCTGGCATTTATCGCGCCGCATCTGGTGCTCACGCGAGCGTGGTGGAAGCGAGTGGTGTGGGGCAGCCCCGTCGGCAGCCCGCGCGAGCGCCGCGTCTATATCGCGCTGGCCGTGATCTGGTGGCTGGCCGTGCTATGCCTGCATGAGCCGCTGCCCGGCTGGAATTTTAAGGATTACCTGCCGCTGCCGGTGCGGTTTGCGGGCCTGATCGCGTTTTTGTGGTCGTTGTTATTGTTCTTCGAAGGCACCAGCCGCACGGCGCTCGACGGGCTGCTGGGCGTGCCCGGCACGGTCATGCAGTATTCGCACGGCAGCGAAACGCCGCTCAATACCGAGGGACCCTACGCACAGGTACGCCACCCGATGTATCGCGCCGCGATCCTGGCGGGCGTGTCGACGATAATCGTGCATCCCAACGCGGCCCAACTTTTTTGGGCGGGGCTTATCGGCTTGACCTTCATCGCGTTCATTCCGGTCGAGGAAGCCCAGCTCGTCGCGGCCCGCGGCGAGGACTATCTTCGCTACCGCCGCCAGACGCCCTATCGATTGTTTCGCGGCGTGTGGTGAGAATAAGTGAACGATTCCTCGCGACGTGAGGCGCTCTATTCTTGACGAGCGACGCGCGTTGTTCAACCTTGCGCGATTCAGGAGGCAACTGCCGCCATGACGATGCTCGAAAAGCTGGTGCTGCCAGAAATTCGCGAACTGATCGAGAGCAAGGACTTCGCCACGCTGCGCGACGTTCTCAGCGATTGGCTGCCGCCGGACCTGGCGGCGCTGGTGATCGACTTGGATCCCCAGCAGCAAGAGGCCGTCTTTCAGGCGCTCGACATGTCGCGCTCGGCGGACACGTTTTCCTATCTGCCGTTTCACGTGCAACAGCAGCTTGTCAAAAGCTTGCCGATCGGCGAGTTCTCCAAAATCCTGAACGGCATGCCCCCCGACGACCGCACGAGCTTTCTGGCCCAACTGCCGGCCGACCGCAAGGCTCGGCTGTTGTCGCTGTTGGCGCCTGAACAGCGGCAGGTGGCCGAGACGCTGCTGGCCTACCCGGTGGGGAGCATCGGCCGCTTGATGACTCCCGATTACATCGCCGTCAAAGAGAACTGGACGCTGGACCACGTGCTGGATTTCGTGCGCACCTATGGCAAGGACAGCGAAACGCTCAACGCGATCTATGTCACCGACGAGCACGGTCAACTGGTCGACGACATTCGCATGCGGCAGATCTTGCTCGCACCGCTACGTGCGACGGTGCACGATCTGATGGATCACAATTTCGTGTGCCTCAAGGCAACACACAACAAGCGCGATGCCGTGCAGTTATTTCGCAAGTATGACCGCACGGCCCTGCCAGTGGTGGATGACCACGGCATGCTGCTGGGCATCGTGACGATCGACGACGTGTTGGACATCGCCGAGCAGGAAGCCACCCGCGAAATCCAACGATTGGGCGGCACCGAAGCCCTGGACGAACCCTACATGAGCACGCCGCTGATGACGATGATCAAGAAGCGGGCCACGTGGCTGGTGGTGCTCTTTCTGGGCGAGCTGCTCACGGCCACGGCCATCGGGTTTTTTGAGGGCGAGATTGAGAAGGCCGTCGTGCTGGCCATGTTTATCCCGCTGATCATCTCCAGCGGCGGCAACTCGGGCTCGCAGGCTGCCACGCTGATGGTCCGCGCGTTGGCGCTGGGCGAAGTGCGGCTGAATCAGTGGGCATTTGTGTTCCGCCGCGAAATCATCTCTGGCCTGTTCTTGGGCGTGATCCTGGGCGTGATCGGTTTCTCGCGGATCGCCTTGTGGAGCCTGTTTACCGATTGGTACGGCCCGCATTGGCTGCTGGTGGCGGCGACGGTGGGCGTGTCGCTGGTCGGCGTCGTGCTGTGGGGCGCCTTGTCTGGCGCGATGCTCCCCTTTGCGCTGCGACGATGCGGTCTCGATCCGGCGACTTCTTCGGCACCGTTCGTGGCCACGTTGGTCGATGTTACCGGGCTGGTGATCTACTTCACCGTGGCAATCGTGATACTGCGCGGAACACTGTTGTAGGTTGCGGCCCCGCGCGAGTCGGCTCCAGAGTAGTAATCGTCAAACGATTGCCGGGGCTCGCCGGCTGATCTGAGCGGTTTTCCTCATCGTAATCGACGTCTTGTCAACATCACGAGCATTGACCGGCGCCGTTTGACGTTCATAATGGACACTGGGCACCCCCCAATGGTGCGGAGACCCGCTTGCATCAGTTGGTTTCTGGCCCAAGGCCGACTGCGAGGTCGCGATGTCTTCATCCGAAAATCCTCCGCGCGGTATCGCGATCCATCTCAACTGTCCGCACTGCCACAGCCCGATCGAACTGGTGGCCGACGCGCTGGTGGACGAGATTCTGTGTTCTTCGTGTGGCAGCTCCTTTCAGCTCGATACGGGCCGCACGCAGACTTGGAGCCGGGACAAGCTGCCAAAGCTGGACAAGTTCGAATTGATTGAGGCGGTCGGGCGCGGAGCGTTCGGCACGGTCTATCGCGCCCGCGACACGCAGCTCGATCGCATCGTGGCCGTCAAGGTCCCTCGCAGCGGTCAACTGGCTACCGACGAAGACGAGGAGCGCTTCGTGCGCGAAGGTCGCAACGCAGCCCAGTTGCAGCATCCGGGCATTGTACCTGTGTACGAAGTGGGCCGCGGCGCGATGTTTCCATATATCGTCTGCGAATTCGTCGACGGATCGACGCTGGCCGACATCTTGACCGCCCGCAAATTCGGTTTTCGCGAGTCGGCCAGGCTCGCAGCCCAGGTCGCCGAAGCCCTCCAGCACGCGCACGACCATGGCGTGGTGCATCGCGACCTCAAACCTTCGAATATCATGATCAC
>CAZUPX010000775.1:0-6537 GCA_964622155.1 uncultured Planctomycetaceae bacterium
GCCGCGGCCTGAAAGCGGTCGCCGAGCGGCGGTGTGGCCCCGGCGTGGCACGAGTGAAAAACGAATCCGTACCCGCTGAGAACTGCCTGCTCTGTATTGCTGTTAAAAATTCCGTCGTGCTAACTCCGACAGGCTGCTAGATGACAAGCCAGACCGTTTAGTCCGCAGCTGCGGATTGGGCACGTGCAGCGGGCTGCAAGGATGAAGAATGAAGCCAGAGTGGCGGAAGCGGACGGCTCGGCGGTCCGTCTCTACCAACAACTGATGGCGTGCACGGGTCCGAATTGACCTGAAACCAAGTTCATGGGAGAATGTCCGATCCGGATTCTCGGTGACGTTTGTTATTGCTGACTTGATAGTGAGTTTGTTTTAGCCCCGGCGCTCGGGAGATCAGCATGGGTCAGCGTTTCGTAGTTCAGATTCCAGTCGGTTCTGGCAGCGCGGGGCCGGATTTGTTCCAGAATCAGCCTGCGGGTGTTGGGCAAGGCGACCCCGGCACGGTTGTGGTAATGGTTGTAGCCCACTTCCCAAGTGTCATAGCGATCGGGAGTCGAGACGTTGTTGCTGCACACGCCTTGCATCGACGCGGTGAGAAGCTGGGTGGCCATCAGCTCCAGCACCGCCGTGTATCGCTCCTGGTTCTCCGAGTAAACATCCACTCCTTGATGCCAGGCGACTTCGGCGGCATGGAGCGCCGAGCCCAGCCCAAACTGGGAGTGGTGACCGTTGTCACGACAGGTTTCCTGGGTCAGGCCGTCAACCCATTTGACAGGATTCGACCAAAACTTTTGCAGATTACCGCCGTCACCCGCGATCGGCTTGGGCATGCAGCCGTCAGAGGTCAGGTAGAAATAAGCGGGGCTCCGAATTTTCAACCGCGCGAGACCGAGGTTGAACTCGGTTTCATCTTCGTTGAAGACGGCAATCGCCATCATCGCGTCGATTTGGGTCAAATCAACATTTCCGTTCCAAAAACTCGTGGTATTTAACTGCGGATAAAAAGCCCGTTTGAACATGGCTTGAAGATTCCCGATCTCGCGGGAAGTCCAGCCGGGATAAGTGCGCATGATTTCCGCCGCCGGAGCCAAGACCGCTCCAATCCAGCCGGCCTGAAGCCGGTCTTGTTCGGAGCCCGCGGTGAATGCTTGCAGATTCGTCCACGAGTTGAGGATTGCAATCGAACTCTTGGCATAGGTCGCGTCGTCCGTGAAATACCAGAGGAGCGCTTGGGTGTAGGCTGCGATGGCGTCGTCGCGCGAGACATTGGCGTCATTGTTTGTGGAATTGATGCTGGTCAGGCCATGCGGGCCACGCGTGGCAAAATTCGAATCCTTGAGCTGATCGAACTCGCCTTTCCAAGGCTGGGCACCCGCTTGAATCTTGGCCTTCACGAAGTCCAGTTCCGCTTTGGAATTGAGCGCACCCGGGTGGACAAAGGTCACGGCCGTTGCCGACACGGCCCACATTCCGATGATCACAAACAGAGTTGATAGCGCGATGGACGGGAGGACTAGAATTTGAGGTCGCAGATATTCAACCAACCGCCTAGTGCTAGCCCAAACCTGAATCCTTCGTTTTTCAAATTGTACCACTACCCGAATTTGCGTTGATTCGGCGTCGGAGCGAGTGTATAAAAAGCTTTCCGAATTACCGCGAAAACGACATCGCGGCGTCATGAAGAATATGAGTAAGACATCGAGCACGACAGCCAAGAATCAGTCCAAACCGGCGGCAGCGACCCTCGGCGCGCAGGATCACGCGACGATGCGCGGCGCGGACATTGTGGTCCGCTGCCTCGAACGCGAAGGGGTGGATGTCGTGTTCGCCTATCCGGGCGGCGCGAGCATGGAATTGCATCAGGCGCTTACCCGCTCCAAGAAGATCCGCACGATCTTGCCCCGGCACGAGCAAGGCGAAGCGTTCGCGGCCGAAGGGTACGGGCGCGCGACCGGCAAGGCGGGCGTTGCCATCGCCACGAGCGGCCCCGGTGCGACAAATCTGGTGACAGGCGTCGCCGACGCATTTATGGATTCCGTGCCGATGGTCGTCATTACCGGTCAAGTCCCACGACACATGATCGGCAAGGGCGCGTTTCAGGAGACCGACGTTTTCGGTCTCGCGGTGCCCATCGTCAAGCACAGCTATCTCGTGATGAACGTCGAGGATATTCCGCGCGTGTTCAAAGAGGCGTTTTACATCGCGACCACGGGCCGACCGGGGCCGGTGTGGATCGACATCCCGAAGGACATCCAGCAGAGCACTTGCAAGCCGTCGTTCCCGGACAAGATCAATTTGCGTGGCTATAATCCCGACAAGAAGATCAGCGACATCGCTGTGCACGAGATTGCCGGGCTGATCGAGAAGAGCGAGCGGCCGGTCATCTACTGCGGCGGTGGTATCATCAGCGCCGACGCGAGCAAGGAACTCGTCGAGTTTGCCGAGAAGACCAACATCCCGGTCACGACGACAATCATGGGCATCGGCGCAATCCCGTCGGAGCATCCGCTCTCGATGCGCTGGCTTGGCATGCACGGCACAGTCACCGCCAACTACGCCGTGGACAAGTCGGACCTGCTGCTCGCGCTTGGCGTCCGCTTCGACGACCGAGTGACCGGCAAGGTCAGCGAGTTTGCCAAACACGGCACGATCGTCCACATCGACATTGACCCGAGCGAGATCAACAAGAACAAAGTCGCGCACTTGCCGATTGTCAGCGACATCAAGTACGCGCTCCAACAGCTCAATAAGGCTTGCAAAGGCAAGGAGTTCAAGCCGTGGCACGCGCAGATCGCCGAGTGGAAGGCGAAGTTCCCGTTCCGTTACAAGGTCACCGATGAGGTGTTGAAGTCAGAATACTTCCGCGAGTTTCTGCATGGCGACACCAACGAGATCATCATGCCGCAGCATGTGATCGAGTTGCTGTGCGAACTCACCGACGGCGAAGCCATCATCACCACCGGCGTTGGCCAGCACCAGATGTGGGCCGGTCAGTATTACAAGTTTAAGCACCCGCGCACCTTTCTCACCTCGGCCGGTCTCGGCGCGATGGGCTACGGCTACCCGGCCGCGCTCGGCGCGAAAATGGCGCGCCCGGACAAACAGGTTGTCGACGTTGATGGCGACGGCTCGTTCCTGATGAACATCCAGGAACTCGGCACGGCGCACATCGAGCGCATCGCCGCGAAGGCGCTGGTCATCAACAACCAGCACCTCGGCATGGTCGTGCAGTGGGAAGACAAGTTCTACGATTCGAACCGCGGTCACACCTATCTCGGTGACCCGCAGAACCCACACAAGATTTATCCCGACTTCGTCGCCATCGCCAAAGGCTTCAATGTCCCAGCCGAACGCGTCCACAAGAAAAGCGAACTGCGCGCGGCGTTGAAACGGATGCTCGACTCGACCGAACCGTACGTACTCGATGTCATCGTCCCCTACACCGAGCACGTGTTGCCGATGATCCCCGCCGGCAAGACCGTCAGGGACATCATCATCGAGGCCGACGCCAAAGTAGAACTCGGCGATAACAAGGGTCTCTAAGCCGGAACTATGCAATAGGAGTTCATTTTAGCCACTGAAGGCTGGGCGGTTTTCTACTGCATGGCAGTTGGGAATCGGGCTCAGAATCTTCTCCCATAACCGCTGCCACCACGCCCGTTCTCGCCCGGGCACGGCCAATTTCACCGTCGTGCGTCCGGCCGGATGACTCAACACGCCCGCGGTCACAAACAGCCAGTACCGTAACGACTGGATCGTCACCTTCTGTTGCCAGCCCAGATGCCGCTGGAACAGCACCGTCAGGTTGTACGTCAGCGCCGCCAGACTCAACGCCGCTTCCGTCGCCCAGAACGACCGCAGACACAGCGTCGTCAACCCAAACCCCTGCTGCAGTTCCTTGATCACGTTCTCGCAGTCCGCCCGGCCGTTGTAATACCGCCACAGCGCCAACCCCGGCTGGAGTGTCGTGGGCAGACTCGTCACCAACGCTTGGAAATGATACCCCGGCACGTCCAACAACTTCTTGCCGCCGCGTCGCTCCTTCTCCGCGACCCGATGCCGAATCAACACCAGCCGCCGGGCGTGTGGCCAGCCCAGCGCCTGATACTCTCGTTCCGCCACCTCCGTGCCCGGCACCTCCGTCGGCGTCCACACCAAGTCGCTGCGCAACAATCGCTGGATTGGCTGGCTCAACTGCGCCACCACGACATACGGCACCCCCAACTGTTCCCACAACGCCAGCAACTCCGGCAGGCAAAAGCCCGCATCCGCCCGCACCCCGCGCAGCCGAATGTGGCGGGGCAACTGCTCCCACAAGTCCAGAAAGAACGCGACGGCGTTGTTGCCACAGGACGCGTTGCCTGGCCGCAACCACAACTGTACGACCAACCGCACCTCCGCCATCATCGCCAGCAACGGATTCAGACACGGCTTCAACCCGCGCTTGGTATAGCCAACCGCCACGCCCTCCTGTTTTCCGTCCTCATGCAACAACCGTGTCGAATCCAAATCCAACGTGTAGCCTTCCCGACGACTCGGCAGGCGATCCAATCCCCAGCGCCAGAGCGGACGGAAACAGCGCAGATTCACCGCCGCCGAACCAAACCCTTGAAAGAACCGCGACAAGACCGATTGACTGGCCACCCGCCGGATACCGAGCAACTCCGGCACCAGCGGATCCAGGCGCTGGTAGGCCACGTGAGTCAGTTTGCGCGCCTCACACAACAACCCGTGCAGGAAGGCCAGCGCCTTTTCCAGCGGTAGCAAGTGATTGTTGGAGGTGGGCAGCGGCTGTGGCAGAGCCGCACGCAACGTCTGGACCCACGACGTGCTGGCGAGCCAACCCCAGAACGTGGCGGCACCCGCGTGAGGACTGAGCCGTTGATTGGTGAAGCCGATTTGAATCGACTTCGCACCGGTTTTGAATTGAATCGGGGCAGCCACCGTTTGGTGAACGCCTCCGCCAGAGGCAACAGGATGGTTTCTCATAACAAAACCCATCCCATCTCAAACGGTGGCTATTTGGCCACTACATAATTCCGGCTAATAGTGGTGAGCCGGGAGGGATTCGAACCCTCGACCCACGGCTTAAAAGGCCGTTGCTCTACCAACTGAGCTACCGGCTCACCTACGTTTTTACAATGACTTACACAAACACGCTTGACGACGTACGTAACTTTGCAGCCAAGAAAGCGCGGTTGCGTAAATGAACTCATGCGGCAGGTCACGCAAGCGGTCATCTTAGCCTCGAATTGTTACCCGAAACCTACCCAACGGTCAACCCGCATGGTCAAAATACTCATCTGACTTTTCGGTGTTCGTTTCGCTCAAGGCTAGACGCTGTAAGACCGGGAAGTGGTTGTGCCACCGTGGCCGGTCCAGTTGGTGTGGAAGACTTCGCCCCGCGGCTTGTCGATACGCTCGTAAGTGTGCGCGCCAAAATAATCGCGCTGCGCTTGCAGTAGGTTGGCCGGCAAGCGTTCACTCCGGTAGCCGTCGAAATACGCTAGCGCCGAGGACAAGCACGGCACCGGGATGCCCAGCTTGGTGGCCGTGACAACCGCGCGACGCCAGCCTTTTTGCCGGCTACCGACGGCTTTCTTAAAGAATTTATCCAACAGCAGATTCACCAAGGCCGGGTTGCGCTTGAACGCCTTTTTGATCTCACCGAGGAACGCCGACCGGATGATGCAGCCACCGCGCCACACGAGGGCAATGCCGCCGTTGTTGAGATTCCACCCATAGCTCTTGGCGGCCGCACGCATGAGCTGGTAGCCCTGCGCGTAGCTGACGATCTTCGCGGCGTACAATGCCGCCCCGAGGTCTTTGATGACTTTCTGTTTGTCACCCTTGAACACGCTGACCTTGCCCTTGATTTCCTGCGCGGCCAAAACTCGCTCCTCTTTGGCTGCCGACAGGCACCGCGCGAACACCGCTTCGCCGATGAGCGTCAGCGGCATGCCGTCGTCGAGCGCCGCGACAACGGTCCACTTGCCGGTGCCTTTCTGCCCAGCCGCGTCGAGGATGAGGTCAACGACCTCTTTGCCTTCCTCGTCTTTGTGGCCAAGAATATCGCGGGTAATCTCGATGAGATAACTGTCGAGTTCGCCGGTATTCCACTCGGCAAACACGGCGTGCATTTCGGCGTTGGTCATGCCGAGGCCGCGTTTCATCAGGTCGTACACTTCGCAGATCAGCTGCATGTCGCCGTACTCAATGCCGTTGTGAACCATCTTGACGAAGTGCCCGGCCCCGTTCTCGCCGATCCAGTCGCAGCACGGATCACCGTCGGGCGTCTTGGCGCAGATCGCTTGGAAAATCGGCTTGATGTGCGGCCACGCGGCCGGGCTGCCGCCCGGCATCAGCGAGGGGCCTTTCAACGCGCCTTCCTCGCCGCCCGAAACGCCACTGCCGACGTATAACAGGCCTTTGCTCTCGACTTCCTTGGTGCGGCGAATCGTGTCGGTGAACAGGCTGTTACCGCCGTCGATCAGGATGTCGCCCGGTTTGAGCAACGGCACCAACTGGCCGATGAGTTCG
>CAZUPX010000776.1:0-16293 GCA_964622155.1 uncultured Planctomycetaceae bacterium
CAATCGAGTAGCTCGGGATGGCTCGGCGGGTCGCCTTGCGCGCCGAAGTCATCGACCGTGCGCACCAGACCCGCGCCAAAATATGACTGCCAATAGCGATTCACCGCCACGCGCGCACTCAATGGGTTGGCCGGATCGACCAGCCAACGGGCAAACGCTAATCGATCGCTCATCGGGCCCGAAGGGGCCGGATCGAAGCACGCCGGCACACCGGGAGTCACCGGCTCGCCGGTCTTGTCATATTGCCCGCGCACCAGCAGGTGCGCCTCGCGCGGCGGAGACATCTCGACCATGACCATCGTGGTCGGAAACCCCTCCTCGAACCTGGCAATCTCGCTGCGCAGCTCGGCGATCCGTCCGCGAGCGGCTTTCACATGTTCGGGCGCCTGCGCGGCCAGCCAGTAGGCTCGCAGTTTCGCAGCTTGCTCGGGCGTTCGCTCGGTGGATTTCGTCGCCACGATGACGTCGATCGTATCGCTTGTGGCCAGAATCGAAATCGCGGGCGGTTCGAGGGCGGCCTTGTAGATCCGCACGTCGTCGATCAGTCCCTTGAATCGCACAGCCAGCCCGCCGCCGCCGATCCGCAGCGGCTCCTTGCTGCTGAAGGTCTGATTCAGCTCGTCGAGTAGCACTGTGGTCTTCTGCGGCCGGCCGTCGACGTAGATCTTCACGCCAGTTGCCACCCGCGTGCCGTCGTAGGTCACCGCCACGTGCTGCCATCGGCCGGTGGGCACCGGCTCGGCCGTCTCGACGCGCAAGGCGTCATCAAGAAAGCGCTTGACCAGGTTGATTTGCAACTTTCCGTCGGCCAGTACAAGGCTGTAGCCGTCGGCGTCCGATTGGTCCGACATCTTGGCCAACACGGTGCCCGTGTTAGCCTGAGAATTGATCCAGGCCGCCAGCGTAAACTTGTCGAAGAAGCCGAAAGTGGCTACGTCACCGGCGTTCACGGCGCACGCGCCGTCGAAGCTGCCGGCCGAGCCGATCTTGCCAGGCTCGAACGTTGTCGTACCCTCGGGCGTACCCTCGGCCTTGCTGATAACTTCTCGATTCGATCCATCCAGCGGAAAATGGGCCACCAGTGACTCGCCGGGGGCCCAAGCGACCTGCTGATCCGGCGGCGACTTGAACGACTCCGTCCAGGATGTTTCGAGCGAGGTGATCTCTGGTTGGAGGCTTGCAAGCTCGGCTTCAGAATCCGCCAGCTTTTTCAGTCGCAATTCGAGCTCCTGCTGCTGGTCGCGGGTGGGGGCCTTGATCATCGGCGGCGAGTTGCCGACTTTGATCGCGCGGCCTTTCTCGGGCACGTTATTAAAGAACGCGAACACCTGATAGAACTCGCGCTGCGTGAACGGGTCGAACTTGTGGTCGTGGCAGCGGGCGCAGCCCAACGTCAGGCCCAGCCACACCGTGGCGGTCGTGTCGACGCGATCGACGACGTACTCGACCGCGTATTCCTCGGGGATGATGCCCCCTTCGGCGTTGGTGCGATGGTTGCGGTTGAACCCGGTGGCGATCTGCTGATCGAGCGTCGCGCCTGGCAAGAGATCGCCGGCAAGCTGCTCGATGGTGAAGCGGTCAAAAGGCATGTTGCGGTTGAAAGCCTCGATCACCCAGTCGCGCCATCGCCACATAATGCGAATGCCGTCGTCCTGATAGCCGCTGGTGTCGGCATAACGGGCCGCGTCGAGCCAGCGGACGGCCATGTGCTCGCCATAGCGGGGCGATGACAGCAGGCGATCAACCAATCGTTCGTAGGCACCGGGCGCGTCATCGGCCACGAATCGTTCGACTTCTTGCACCGAGGGCGGCAGACCGGTGAGGTCTAGCGTCACGCGCCGCACCAGCGTCGCCCCGTCGGCCTCGCGACTCGGCTCGAGGCCGTCGGATTCGAGCCGCGCCAGCACAAACGCGTCGATCGGGTCTTGAAGCCAATCGGAGCGAGTAACTTTAGAGGGCACAGGCCGCTGGGGCCGGATCAATGACCAATGCTTTTGCCAAGCCGCCCCCTCGGCGATCCAGCGGCCGACGAGCTCGATCTGACGCGCGGTCAGCTTCTTGCCCGAGTCGGGCGGCGGCATTTTGACGTCCGGGTCGTCACTGGTGATCCGCCGGTAGACTTCGCTCTCGCTCGGCTTGCCGGGCAGAATGGGGTACGTGCCGTTGAGCTCGCCCTTAGCCATCGATTCGACGTCGAGTCGCAGGTCGGCCTTGCGTTGTGCCTGGTCGGGTCCGTGGCAGGCGAAACAGTTGTCGGACAATATCGCCCGAATGTCGCGGTTGAACTCGACCGGCGCAGCCAAGGCCGTCTGCGGGAGGCTCACGCATAAGAGCGCGAACAACGCCAACAGCGCTAATCGCAATACCGCGGCATGAACGACGCAGTTGGGCATGGGGTTGGGCCCGCTGTGAACCGCGATACCGGTGGGGTGGGCGACTCAAGGCCCATTATCGAACGATCGCGGCGGCTCTTCAAGCACGGGGCAAGACCAAATTAACCCGACGTGACGCAGCGGGCTCGTGAGCGAAGCGACGATTGCGGTACATCGTTACCGCTTGCCGAGGTCAGTGAGCACGGGCAAGATACACGTTTTCACCTACGAATCATCAGGAAACTCCCTCGATGCCCACCCTCAGCGCCGATCGATTGCAAAACCTGACCGCTACAATCTTCGAGAAGACCGGCGCCTCGCCTGAGGCGGCGAGGGCTGTGGCGGAGCACCTGGTCGAGTCCAACCTGGCCGGGCATGACTCGCACGGCGTGCTGAGGACTCCGCAGTACATCGACCTGATCGACGCGGGGGCTATTAAGCCGGGCGGCCGAGCCCAGGTGGTTCACGAGATGGCGGGCATCGCAGTCGTCGATGGCGGCGGTGGGTTCGGCCAGGTCGTGGGCCGCGACGCGATGTTGCTGGCGATTGAGAAAGCTCGCGCCTGCGGTATCGGCGCGGTGGCCGTGCGCAATTGTAGTCACACCGGACGCATCGGCACGTACACCACGATGGCGGCCCGTGCGGGTTTAGTTGGGATCGCGGTGGTCAATTCTGGCGGTGGCGGACAGAACGTGGCGCCGTTCGGCGGAACCGAGCGGCGGCTCTCGACCAATCCCATCTCGATCGCCGCACCCGGGCCTGATGGCACGCCGATCATGTTCGACGCCGCCACCAGCGTCGCGCCCGAAGGCAAGGTCCGCAATCTTCATCAAGCCGCCAGGCAAGCTCCTCACGGATGGATGATCGACGCCCAGGGCCGACCCACTCGCGATACCGGCGACTTCTATAACGAACCGGGCGGAGCGCTGCTGCCACTGGGCGACGCGGTCGGACATAAGGGTTATGGCTTGGCGTTCATGATCGACATCCTGGCCGGTGCCTTGGGTGGCGGCGGCTGTTGTCAACGCGTTCCGCCCCCGCCCGCCGACGGCATGTTGGCGATCGCCCTGGATATCCGGCAATTCACTCCCCCTGACGAATTCAACCAGCGTGTCGCCACGCTCGTCGAGCACGTCAAGAGCTCTGCCCTGGCTCCGGGCGTGAAGCGTATCTACGCGCCCGGCGAGCCGGAGGCCATCAGCCGCGCACGCCGACTACAGGAGGGGATTTTCGTCGAACCGGCGGTGTGGAACCTTATCGAACAGATCTCTGCACGGTTTGGAGTTGAGATCGCAAAGGTCGAATAGCTTCGCCCCTTTAACCCGACCCTCTTCCATAGCCATACTGTGCACGGTGCCATGAGAAGGGCGAAATCGCTAGCGTGTCAGGACATGCAGCAGCTCGTCGGCGGCCTGAGCTTCGTCCAGCTCGCGGCGCCTCCAGCGATCGACAACGGGACCGACGCTTCCAGCGCGATTGGCGAATCGCTCGGCCAGTACGGCTTGCGCGCGGCGCAAGAGCGATTGCGCGTCGTCGATCGCAGGGGCAATGCGTCGCGGAATCGCCTGGATAGCCGACCACAACTCGGCCAGACCTTCCTGCTTCGCGGAGCTGGCACGTAGCACGGTAATCTTACGGCAGCCGGGAAGACTCAACAACTCTTTGACCTGGGCCTCCATGCGCTGGGCTCCCGACAGATCGGCCTTGTGAACGACCACGATGTCGGCGACTTCCAGCAGGCCGGCTTTTTCCCATTGGAGCTCATCACCCGTTTCGGGTTGCACCAATAGCACGACGACGTCGGCCAGGTCTCGCACTGCGGTGTCGCCCTGTCCGGCGCCAACGGTTTCCAGCAAGATCACGTCGAAGCCAAAAACGGCCATCAGGCGGATCATCAGATCGACGTGCTCAGCCACGGCCTGGTGTCCGCTGGTGGCTGCCAGGCTGCGAATGAACATGCCCGCGTCGTCTGGCCGGCTGGGCATGCGGACGCGATCGCCCAGCAAAGCTCCACCTGTGAGCGGGCTTTGCGGGTCGCAGGCCAGGACAGCGACCGATTTTCCTTCACCGCGCACCAACTCCGCCAGCTTGCCGGCCAGCGTGCTCTTGCCGACGCCGGCATTTCCTGTGATCGCAACCACCTGAGCGTCCGGCAGCGTGGGGCCGATGGCAGCCCGGATGGCTTCCAACTGCTCGCCGCGCGAAACCAGTGTCAGCAGCCGAGCCAGCGCAAGCCGGTCGCCCGAGCGCATCCGCACGAGCAGATCGTCAAGCATGGGTCCGGCTCCCTTGCGAGCGCAGGAATTCGACGATGTCGGGTAGCGGCGTTCCCGGTCCAAAGACCTTGGCCACTCCCAGGTTCATCAGCTTGGGGATGTCGGGCTCGGGAATGATTCCGCCGACAAGGACGCCGACATGATCGAGCTTCGCATCGCGCAATAGTTGCATGATCCGCGGTACAAGCGTCAAGTGGGTGCCGCTCAACAGGCTGATGCCCAGCCAATCGGCGTCTTCGTCGGCGACGGTTCGCACGACCGTTTCGGGCGCTTGCCACAACCCCGGGTAAATGACGTGAAACCCCGCGTCGCGCAGCCCGCGCGAGACGACCTTGACGCCGCGATCGTGGCCGTCCAGCCCGACTTTTGCCAGGACGATTCGCAGTGGAGGTTGATTGGTCATGTGAGATGTGAAATCGGACGATCTTATCGACGTCACACGACCGTCGCGTCACAGCGGCCGAACACGTCGGCCAAGGCCACCATGGCTTCGTTGACGGTTGCCCGCGCTCGGGCCACTTCGAGCAAGGCCGGCATGACGTTTTCACCCTTTTCGGCCGCGCGGCGCAGATTGTCCAGCGTGTGGCGCACCGCTTCGCCACTGCGATCGCGCTTGACGCGTGCGAGGTTGTCGATCTGCTCGCGTTCGATCGCGTGGTCGATTGTCAACACATCGATCGGCTTTTCCTCGGATTCTTGATAGGCATTCACTCCCACGATGAGCTTGCGTTTGGCGTCGACCTCGCCCTGATAGGCGAATGCGGACTCGGCGATCTCGCGGCGAAAGAATCCGCGATCGATGGCCGCCAGCATGCCACCCAGCTCCTCGATGCGCTCGAAGTAGCGCTGCGCCTCGGCCTGCATCTGCCGCGTCAGCGTCTCGATAAAGTAGCTGCCGCCCAGCGGGTCAACGGTGTTGGTTACGCCCGTCTCGTGCGCCAGTACCTGTTGGGTGCGCAAAGCCAGCGTGACCGCGTGCTCTGATGGCAGTGCCAACGTCTCGTCCATGCTGTTGGTGTGCAGCGACTGGCAACCGCCCAACACCGCAGCCAGCGCCTGGTAGGCCACGCGAATCAGATTCACCTCGGGCTGCTTGTCTTGCAGCGAGCAGCCGGCCGTCTGAGCGTGGAACCGCAGCTTCCACGAGTTGGGATTTGTGGCGCCATAGTGGTTTCGCATTTGATCGGCCCACACGGCGCGGGCGGCGCGATACTTGGCCACTTCCTCGAACACATCGTTGTGCGCGTTGAAGAAAAAGCTCAACCGCGGGGCAAACTCGTCGACCGCCAGGCCGCGATCGAGGCACTCGTCGACGTAGTGCAGCCCGTCGGCCAGCGTGAAGGCCAGCTCCTGAGCCGCCGTCGAGCCGGCCTCGCGAATGTGATAGCCACTGATCGACACCGGATTCCATTGCGGCACATTTTTCGTACAAAACTCAATCACATCGATCGCCAGCCGCACAGACGGCTCGGGCGGAAAGTAGATCTCGTTTTGCGCATGAAACTCTTTGAGCGTGTCGTTTTGAATCGTGCCGCGCAGTTGTCGCCAGTCGATCCGCCGGTCGGCCGCGTTGGCCAGATAAAAGGCCATGATCACCACGGCCGGCGCGTTGATGGTCATCGACACCGATAGTTTGCCGATGTCGAGGCCGTCGTAGAGCTGTCGCATGTCGTCGATCGTGTCGACCGCCACACCCAGCCGGCCCACCTCGCCCAGCGATCGCGAGTCGTCGCTGTCCAAGCCCATCAAAGTGGGCAGATCAAAGGCCGTGCTCAGGCCTGTCTGGCCCTTGGCCACCAGGAACTTGAATCGCTCGTTGGTCTCGCGGGCCGTGCCGAACCCGGCAAACTGCCGCATGGTCCACAGCCGGCCGCGATACATTGTGGAGTGAATGCCGCGCGTGTAAGGGTACTGGCCCGGAAAGCCCAGCGACGTGTCGTACTCGAATTCGGGCAAGTTCTCGGGCGTGTACAGCGGCTCGATTGGCAAACCGCTAACGGTCGTTGCGGGTTGCTCTGGGGGCGGCGCATTCTCGATTTCTCGCTGCCACTGGGCCCAAAGCTTGCGATCCACAGCGGTAGCCATTTTGAGATTCAACCCTCGCATTGACCGAACAAAATGTGACGCGTCCTGAACGCCGAGCGACTAGGGACGCATCGCACTGCTTCAGTTTAGAACCAATTTCGGCGCCGAACAAGGCGAGACTATGAGCCGGCGGATTTCGCGGTGCGTCGTTCCAAAAATGCCTTCATGCCTTCAATGGCCTCGGGAGATTTGGCGTTTTCGACCATGATACGTTCGGTCACCTGGTAGGCCAGCGGCACGTCCAGCTCGATCTGTTCGTAAAAGGCCCGTTTGCCCAGGCCCAGCGTGTAGGCCCCGGCGGCAGCGATCTGGCGCGCCAGCTCCAGCGTGCTCTCGGCCAACTGCTCGAGCGATACGACTCGATTGACCAGGCCAGCTCGCTCGGCTTCGCGAGCACCGATCGGCTCGGCGGTGAGCAGCATTTCCATGGCCTTCTTCGATCCCACGGCCCGCGACAAGGCCACGGCCGGAGTTGAGCAGAACAAGCCGATCTTGATGCCGGGCGTGGCAAAGCTGGCCTCTTCGGCCGCGACCACCAGGTCGCAAGTGGCCGCCAACTGACAACCGGCCGCCGTGGCCAGTCCTTGAACCTGAGCAATCACCGGCAGCGACAGCCCGCGGATCGTCTGCATGGCCTGAGTGCACAAGGCGAACAGCGACTCGCGCTGGATGTCGCTGGCGTCGATGATCTCGCGCAGGTCGTGGCCGGCGCTGAACACCGGACCCTCCGCCCGCAGGATCACGCACTTGACCTGGCCGTCGGCCTCCGCCTGCTCGAACCGCTCGATCAGTTGCCGCAGCGTCACGCGCGAGAGCACATTGCGCTTCTCGGGGTTGTTGAGCGTGACGTAGCCGATCTCGCCAGCACGTTCAAAGTCGACAAACGATTTTTCCATGATGGTAACGCGAGTCGGTTGTCTGTTTCCTGTTCCCTCCGCGATCACACCCAAATATCCGACGTGCAATCCCCACCGGGAAACCGCATCTCGTGGGCCCGCGCCGGCCCGCCCGGCTCGGCACCGAAATCGACAAAGAACTTTTCATTCAGCTTCATGCCGCCGCGCTCGGTGTCGCAATCGAGTTGCAGTAGCGTTGATCCTTGTTTGGCCATCGGCGGGTAGAACTGATTGTCCCAACTGCTATAGAGCGAATCAGTCACGTAGAGCCGCTTGCCGTCGAGGCTCAGTTGCAACATCTGGGGTCCACCGATGAATTCGCGTCCGCGGAATTTTCCGCTCTTGCCCAGCACGCCACCCAACCACACCTGCCCGGTCAGTTTGGGTTTAGCCGGATCGCTGATGTCGTATTGCCGCAGGTCGCCGTGCAACCAATTGCTGAAGTATAAAAAGCGGTCGTCCAGAGATACGAGCAGATCAGTGATCAAACCCGGCACCGGAAACGGCCAGCCCTTGGCCTCGATCGACGGCACGTCAATCACTTTCTCCACTTGCCACGCATCGTTTTTCTTGAACCAATGCCACATCGTGCTCGATAGCGCCGCGCCGACAAACCCGTGCACGCTGTCCGGGTTGTGATGAAAGCGGACTTCCAAGGGAATCATTCCGTGCGGACCAAGGTCGATCTTCTGGAGAAGTTTCTTTTTCGGCCAATCCCAGAACAACAGTGAATGGCCGTACTTTCCGGCCTCGACGTCTTTCAGATCGAACCCGCCGCGAAACGTGTTCGGGGCGGCCCACTCGCTGGACACCATCACGTCGTGCCGCGGCTGATACCAGAAGTCGTAGTTGAATTGCAAACCGCTATCGGGCTTGTCCCAACGGCCAGCGATCTCGAACTTGTCATCCAAAAGCAAAAACCCGCCGGGCGCGTTTCCCTGGGCATCGCCAAGCATCGAGATCATAATCTGCCCGCCGGCCAGACAGTGCACCGTGTGCGGTGCGCTCAGGTTGGTCTTGGCGGCGATCTCGGCCGGCTCGATCACTTTGTGCAGCTTCGTGGCTCGCGGATCGGCGGCGTCGAGAATGTGGATGCGGCTGGAGCGCAAACCCGGCACGATCATCCAACGGCGCTGGCAGTGCGGGTCGCCGTGGCAACTGCTGCACGCGTTCCAACCGAAGTGGTGCAGTTCATCCCCGGCGTTGGGCATCATCACGCGGTGCACAACTTTTGAGTAGGTCGGCGAGTTGGGGTCGACGTCGACCGTGGCGAGGTAATCGGGTGTTTTGTCGTCGATGCCCACACGCAATGCTGTGACGAACATTTCGGTTTCGCGTGGGGACTTCGCAGCGTCTTGTGGCGAGGCATAGATGCGGCCTGCGGGACTGGCATCGCCATCGTCAGCCCAGGCGTGCCGCCGGGCAACCAAACCACCGGCTAACGCCACCGCCGATGTCGCCGACTTTTCCAAGAATTCTCGCCGCCGCATGATGAATTTCTCCTGTCCCGCGCGGTTGTCACCGCAATGAGGGTCCCTTCAATTATATCCCTTCCGACGAATCGGGCTTCAATCAGTTTACGGAAGATAAGGAAGAATTGTTGCCACAGAGAACCCCGAGGACATCGAGGCGAAGAATGAGAAAAAAATGACTGGGCTTCGCCCTCTTCGTTTCTCTCCGTGTACTCTGCGCCCTCGTTGGCTAACTTAGGAATCGATCACGGAACCACCGGCAGGACGATCTGCGACGGGTGTTCGGCATCGTGATGGATCGTGTTGGTCGCCACAACTTGCGAACGGTTGTCGTTCAACGGCTCGCCCGTGTTGGGGTTTATGTCGAACCGCGGAAAGTTGCTGCTGGACACGTCCACACGAATGCGGTGGCCCCGCTTGAACATGTTCGACGTGGGATAGAGCTTGATCGTCATCGGATAGACTGTGCCGGGCTTCATCAGCACTTCCTTCTTGAGCGACTCGCGAAATCTGGCGCGCAAGATTCCGTCGCCGATGTTCAAGTCGAACCCGCCCGGAAAATCACCACTCGCCGGATATACGTCGATCAGCTTGGCCGTAAAGTCGGTGTCGACCGCCGACGATGACGCCCACAGCCGCACGACAACCTCGCCAGTCACTTCGATGTCTTTCTCCAGCGGCTCCGACTGGAACACCAAGATATCATTTCGGGCCGACAGCGGGATGGGCTGCTGTGCGTTCCAGACGTGTTCGCCACCGCGCTGGTCCCATGCCCCTTGCAACATGATGCCGCCGCCCGAGGAGATATTGCCGCCGATAGTTGGCACCGGCTTTGCCGGGTCGAAGCTGAAGCTGGTCGATCCGCCGGCGGCAGATGGCGTTTCGCGCGACAGTCCGCCTCGCGGGTGCAGGTAGAAGGAGGTCGCCACAGCCCGTGCCAATGGCCAGTCGTCCTCATCGCGCCAGCGGCCGCCGTGGTTCAACAGGCCACCCTCGGTCTTGTGGCCGTCGCCTGAGCCCATTACGAAGACGCGGACCTTGGTTGCAAACGGGGACTGCTTGCCAACCGCGCCGACAATCTCCTTCAGCCAGTGGTCGTACCACGTGCGACGCCAGGCGAGCGGATCGGGAATCGCCGCATCCGATCCGAAGGTCACTTGCCCGTGGGTCGATGCTCCTTGTGCTCCGTGGATCCACGGACCCATGATGAGATAGACGGGACCCTTGTTCTGCCGGCTCAATGCGATGTAATTCGCGGCCGTGTTGCCGGCCCACGAATCGTACCAGCCGCCAACCAGGTAGACGGGCATGTCCTTATACGCCGACGTGTAGTCGAGAATGTTGTTTTGCTTCCAAAAATCATCGTTGACGCCGTGACCCAGCGCCTCGACCAGCCAATCCTCGTATTCGGGAATATGTTTCAGCGGCGTCGTGCCGCGCCGCAACGGCAGATTGACGAGATAGTCGCGGCGGTGGTCTCGCATGTTGCGCAGGATCGCGGCGGTGCCGGAATCGCGAGCCTGGCGGCTCCCCTCGGGCCCGGTGATCGAGAAAACCCAATTCCAGAACCGCAGCTCAAAAGCACCGCCGTTGCGCATGCTGGCGTAACCGAGGTTCGACATCGCGTCGACGGGTATAGCGGTCACCAGTTGTGGCGGCCGCTCCATGGCCAGCGCGTGCTGCGTTCCGCCGACATACGAGGTGCCGATCGTTCCGACCTTGCCGTTGGACCACGTTTGTTTGCCGATCCAATCGCACATATCAAACCCGTCGCGGCCGTCGTCGGTGAGCATGTGCCAGACGCCCTCAGAGCGATATCGCCCGCGCGTGTCCTGCACGACGAATGCGTATCCGTGCGACGCAAAGTACTCGGCGTCAGCCTTCGGGCCCGACTTGTTGTAGGGCGTCCGCATCAAGATGATCGGCCATTTCTGGTCGATCGCCTTGCCATCTCGCGCAGGCAAGTAGACGTCCGTCGCCAACGAAACCGAGTCTCGCATCGGCACCATCACATCCGTTTGCACCGCCGCGCCATAACGCGCCTCGTCGGCGCGGGTCGGCGCAGCCAACGAGAGGACAAAAGGAGACCACACAACACAGCGTTTGAAAATACGCGTTGAACTCATGGCGTAACCTTTCGATCAAGGGCGGAGTTCAGCCACAGAACACGGAGCCCACGGAGTCGACCAACTCTTATTCACTAAATGTTCGTCACTGCGTTCTCAATGACCTCTGTGACTAATCCATTACCTACGGCGTCAACTCTTCCCTCAATCTCCGGGCCAATAGTTCGGTGCGAGAGTCATCCAGGTGCAGCGGGTTGATGATCAGCGTGCCTTCGCGCAAGCCGGCGTGGCCGACATAGCAGGAAGGCGAACCGGCGCGTAAGCGACGACAGACGTCAACGGCCGTGCGGCCCAGTCGCTTCTCGTTGACGTGGATCTCCAACAGCGGCAGGCAATCGGCTGACTGACCCTCGCGCATCTGGCAGCAACAGGCACAGCCGGCGAGCATATCGACGATCGACGACAGCCGCTTGCGAAAACTGTCCAGCTCGGCGTCGTAATCACCGCGGACGAACATCCGCAGCGCGGTCAGCAGAGCGACGATCTGTTCCTTGGAAACCTTGTAGCCGCGACCAATGCCCATTCGCGGCATGCCCTCGAGCCTGTCGCGGTTGTAAAGTTCCTCAGGAGGCTGCCACAGTTCGTGATAGTCGTCCATATCGAGCATTTGCAAGGCGGCCGGCCCGATCAGGTCGCGGCGACCGCACAAAATGCCCGTCGCCTGGGGACCGCGAATCGCTTTTCCGCCGCTATAGGCCACCAGATCCGCGCCGCTTTGGGCAATCGACCGCAAGTTGGCACGCGGGGGCAGCTCACCCGCCGCGTCGGCCAGCACCGGCAAGTGATGCTTATGGGCGCAGCGCACCACCTCGGCCAAAAGCGGCTGCGAACCAGGCGACACGACATATAGCACTCCGGCCGTGCGCGGGCCGAGGGCTGCTTCGTATTCCCACGCCTCCGCGCGCCGCACGCCAGCGCCCGTCGGCAGGTCGTTGAAGCCCACCTCGACCAGCCTGGCGCCGGCAGCCCGCACGGCGTGGTCGTAGCTGTTGCGATGCTCGCGGGCTACGACAAACTCGTTGGGAAAGCCGTTGGTGTCGGGCAGCCGGTCCATGCGCGATCGATCGTAGCTGGTCAGGATGGCGGCCGAGCCGAGCGTGAGCGCCGCTGCCGCGCCTGACGTGACTAAGGCCGCTTCTGTGCCGGTCGCGCTGGCGATAATCTTCGAGGCCACGGCCTGCAACTGCTCGATCGGCACGGACTCGGCGGCTGCCTCGCGAAACGCGTCGAGCACGGCAGCACTCATCGGCGCCCCACCCAGTCGCGTGACGGTGCCCGAAGCGTTGATGATCGGTGTCAGTCCCAGTTCTTCGTAGATGCCCACGTGTGGCCCTCGCGTCAATGTCCCATCATATCAGTTGTGCACTCGGTATTCTTCGATGACTCCTTCGTCCAACTCGACGCTCAATCCTGGGCCGCCGGGCACTTCAACGCTTCCGTCGACCAATGGGGGCAGATTGCGGACCAACTTGCGCATCAAGGGCGACGGACGGAGGCAATACTCGACGAGGTCGCCGCCGAATGTTCCTACCCATTGCAGCGAGGCGGCCAGATTCACCCCGGTGCTGAAGCAATGCGGCACGACGCGGGGGCCGCCGGTCATGCACATCACGTTCACCTGGCGGCAGACGGTCAGTCCGCCGCAAATCGCCACGTCGGGCTGGAGCACCTGGACACCGCGCTCGATCAACTCGGCAAAACCAAATCGCGTCGTCTCCCCCTCGCCGGCGGCGATCGGCAGCGGCGACCGCGAGCACAACCAGTCGTATCCGGCCAGATCGTCCTGGTCGAGCGGCTCTTCAAGCCAGGCAATGTTGAACTCGGCGAGCATTTTGGCTCGCTCAAGCGCAGTCTCCGCATCCCACCTGCAGCCCGCGTCGACCATCAACTGGCAATCGTCTCCTAATGCCCGCCGGGCCGCCGCCACGTGATTGCGGTCGGCCGCGGCATCGGCGCCAAACGGTCCCCAGCCAAACTTCACCGCGCGCAGACCCACCTGCCGGGCTTCATTGGCCAGCCGCGCGGTTTCATCCGGAGATTGGCCAAACAAATAGCTGGCGTAGGCGGGAATTGTCGACCGCCGCGCACCACCCCACAGCGCCGCAACCGGCAGGCCCAGCGCCTTGCCGCGCAAATCCCACAGCGCAGTATCGACGCCGCTGATGGCGTGGATCGCAGCGCCGCGGCGGCCATAGCGGTTGGTGTGGTGATACATCCGCTGCCACATTCCCTCGACGTCGTCGGCATCCTGGCCCACAACAATGTGCGCCAGCCCATGCCGCCGCTCGGCCGATGGCGGGGCCTCGATGATCGCCTTGCAGACGTACGACTGGCTGCTGACTTCGCCGATGCCGACCAGACCATTGTCGGCCGTGACCCGCACAATGAGTACGTCTTGCGTGCCATCGGCAATTTCCCGCACGTCGGGAATTCGCAAGTGCAGGGCTTCGACGGCAGTGATCTTCATCGGCCGATTGCCTGCCGCGTGCTGCGTCGCACCTCGAAGATCGAGACTGTCAATTCGGTGCCGGCGTCGATCGTGGGCACGCGCGCCGCGCAACACATGTCCAATCCAATTTCGGCGCAGCGATCGAACAGCTCCGGCGCCCTGCGGCGGCCGGGATCGCTGACAAGTCCCACACCCGAGCCGGTCAACGTGCGTGCGAGCGTCGTAGCGATCAGACCCGCACAAGGTCCCTCGTACAGCACGTCAGACGCCACGACCACGTCAAACGTACCCAGATCGTCGGGAAGTTTTCGCCAATCGACCAGCCGCGTGTCGATTTCGAGGCCGTGGCGATCGGCATTGGCAGCTGCGAACTCAAGGGCATGGCCATAATAGTCGGTGGCCAGTACGGAGAATCCGCAGTGCGCCGCCGCCAGGCTGACCAACCCGATGCCGCATCCCAACTCGAGCAGCGACCGGCCCTTGCCCGGCTCGCGAGCGATGCGCTCGGCCAGCACGAGCGCACTGGGCCAGCAGTCGGCCCAATACGGAATCCGCTCGTCGATGGCGAACTCTTCGTCGCTGATCAGCTCGTCGACGTTGCGCGGGCGCAACAAGTCGTAGCCGCGGCCGGCGATCTGTAGCTCGGTGTGCGCTAACTCAAATCGCCGAACCAGCGCCTGCGGCGGATCGATTCGTTGCATGGCCGCCTCGTGCGGTTACTTGCTCTTGAGCGCCACGGGCAACTGGTCGATCTTGGCTGCCAGAATAAAGTCATTTTCCGACAACCCACCGATGGCGTGCGTGTAGATCTCAATCCACACGTTGCGATAGCCCTCCAGGTGCAGGTCGGGATGATGCCCTTCATCCTCGGCCACGCGCGCAACGCCGTTGAAGAACTCGATGCCGGCCATGAAATTCTTGACCACCCAATCCTTTCGAATCCGCTGACCGTCGTGCGTCATGCGCCAGCCGGCCAGGTTCGCCAATTGTTCGCGGGCTTCTGCGAGCGAATATTTCGGCACGCCCCCTTCGCAGGGCACACATTTCTTCTGAGTCAGTTGTTCGGTGGTTTGCGTTTGCATGGCCATGCCCTCCAGGGACGTTGTTGAGCTGCGGGCGGGGATAGCACTTTGGAGCGCTCGATCGGCCGCGCCGGGTATTATCGCGCGCCGCGTCGGGGAGTCAACGCGGCCCTGTCGCGATGAATCGTCCGGCACTTGCCGACCTGATTGAACAGGCGTACCCTGAAGGGATATGAATGAGCATACGCCAGAGGATGTCGAACAGCTCAACTCCCGACTCGTCGAGTTGGAAAGCCGTTTCCTGCACCTGGAGCGCACGCTGGAGGAGCTCAACCAGGTCCTGCTCCAGCAGCACCGTCAGGTCGAGCTATTGAAGCGCGCGATGGAAAAGCTCGATGCGCAGTTGGCCTCAGTGGAAGGCGCCGACATTGCGCGCACGCCCGAAGAAGAGCGTCCGCCGCATTATTGAGGGTGCCGCCGGGTGCCACTGGCGTCTCGCCAGTGTTGGGAGAAGTCGGAGCGTGCACTGGCGAGACGCCAGTGCCACCCACAGCGAGTGCTCGAGGATGCCTCAGGCACCGCTCAAGTGCGGAACACGAACGGCCCGCTCGACCAGTTGCAACAGCACCTTCGGATCGAAAGGCTTCCGAAGATAGTACGTGCCGCCGGCGGTGTGCGTTCGACGAATGATGTCGGGCGTCTGGTTGGCTGACAGGAACATCACCGGCACGTCGGCCAAACCCGGGTGCCGTCGCAGTTCATCGCACATCACCAGTCCGCTATACCCGGCCACGTTGACGTCGCAAATGATCAACTCCGGCAGCGAGCTGTGCACTGCGAGGGCCGCCGAGTCAGCGCTAGTTGCCGTGACACACTGGTAGCCGGCACCCTGCAACACTACTTTCAGATGGTCCAAGGCCGCCGCCTCGGCGTCGATCGCCAGGATCGTGACCGACGAACGATGGGAACTATCGATGTCTCTCATGGCCGCCTCACCTTAGGTGCGTCGCATTGCATCCTGCTTTGCGGCCTCTCGTGCGGCCTGGCCCATACCGTAATTGGCCGCTATGTCCTCTACCACTATATTCGACGCCACCAATCGATTTTCTTCACGCGATTTTGCCAGCCTGCGCAGGCGGCGATGTTCGGCCTGCTGATAGATTCGCCATAGACCGCAAAACTGCCCAGACGTAGACTGAATAATGCGCGTAGCCCCGTCCCCGCGAGGGGGGCCGAGGGTTTGAGGTTTTTTCCAGATTCTCGTTTTCTAACTGTCCCGTGACTTGAATCGGCTCCAGGAGGGACGACGTGGCAGGTCGACCGATCTTGGACGCGCCGCGGTGCACGGCGCGAATCACCCTGACGGTTGCGATGATCGCGACGGCGCTCGCCTGCGCGGCGCCTGGAGCGCTGGCCATCGAAATCAGAGGCACAGTCAATATGCTCGATGGCCGGCCGCTGCAAGGCGCCATCGTGTCGATCGTCTCCCTCGCACCGCGATCGAGCGACAATAGCGTGGTCACCTGCTGCGCTCGCGATTGCGGCAGGCACGCCGTCACTCGCGCGGATGGCTCTTACGCGCTGGCTGGCGTTGA
>CAZUPX010000777.1:0-3066 GCA_964622155.1 uncultured Planctomycetaceae bacterium
GGGTTGTCGCGTGAGACAACAAACATCAATCTATCTTTCGCCCTGCTTAGCGCAACGTACAACAGGCATCGTGCATCGTTTCGGTCAGGAAAAGTGCTGGCATCGCAAGGCATCACGACGACGTTGCCGCATTCGAGGCCCTTGGCCTTATGGATCGTGCTGATCGCTTTTTCTGGCGGTTTGCCTCGAGCATAGGTCCGGCGATTCGTAATTTCGGCGAATCCGGTGTCGGGATCTTCAAAGGTGCCAAGCTTTACCGCCTCCCAGAATTCCTTGTAGTGGTCTATTTCGATAGTGGAAAAGTCCTGATCCGACTGTCTCAGCTCGGCGAGGCGAGCAAGTATCTTCGCAACACCGCGATGATCCGGTTCTGCGAGCAGAAGCCGGGCGAGGTTCTGGATCGTTGCGGGTTTGCCTCGGCTCCGCGCGGTACACCTATCCCGAACCTCTTTCTCGAACCGATCACCGAACGCCGACGGGCTAAAGCCTTTGCCGATCTCATTCATAAAGCGCACGACTGCCGCGGCTAGCGCTGGGCAGTCGCCTTGGCTGCCCTTTATCGTATCGATGAGATCTTCCAGCGCGGTTCGTGTATGTCCCTCCCAAAGCGGAATCCGGCGATTGAAGAAGCTGCGGAAGGTGCGGGCAGTCTCGTTATAGTGCGTGAGCACGAGAAGCGATGTCGACGACTGTACAAAGTCATCGACAGGGCGTCTATCGGCAGATGCGAGTTGGTACTCAAGATTGCGGCGCGCCTGGTTTTCAGCGAACACAACCGTGATGCTGGCGGGAAGATTTCCGCTCAGGTCGACCTTGCCTCCGTCCTTCAACGCGGAGCGGACGCGCAGAGTCCAGCGTCCGAGATCGGTGCAGCCCTTCGCCCACCGATGCGGGGTATCGAGTTGCTCGAATACTTGTGCCTGCGCGGTGAGTCCTGCCCAGTCATGGGTCGGGTTTGCTCCCGGCAGCGGTGACTCCTTGTAAATGCGCTGGAGCGGGTCGGCGAAAATGCGCAGATGGGCACCCTGGTCCGCCAAGGCCATACCTATGGCATGCTGATCGCCGTTGCAGTCCTGATGTTCGTCGCAAATTACAGTGGGAAATCGCTGAGCGAGGTTCGCAGCGATCATTGGATACCGCTTCAACAAGCCCGCCACTTTGATGGCGACGTGTCGATATCCGTCTTTAGTCTGACGCGCCCAAGTCACGACATCCGCAGGAAGGCCAAGCCCGCCGTGGTAAGCGGTTGCAATGTGTGTGACAAGGCTGTCGATCGTGCGGATTTCAACACGGCCCCCGCTGCCGCGGGTCCGCTCCGCGAACACCGAGCACGCAGCGTGAGTATGCGTGAGGATCAGCAGCCGATCCGAGCGCGCCGCGACAAGTTCGCGCGCATAGTCGGCGCCCTGGTGGGTCTTTCCACAGCCGGCAGGAGCTTCGACCAGAACGAGCTGCGTGTCTGATCGCAGTGCGGCGTGGACGCTCTCATCACTCACGGCACCAGATCCGAAACCTCGCTAAGGCCGATAGCCTTACGGACGGAATTGCAGAACGGCAGAAGCGTTGGCTTTAGCGGCGGCCAAAGGCCGAGGCTGAAAACTTTGCCGGTGAGTTCTCTGCCGCCCTCGATCGACTTGAACCAGTTTCCGGCTTGCGATTTGTACTCGTTCTTCTCACTTTCCTTCCCCGGCGGCACTGTGCCCGATGCTGCCTCAATGATCAGAGTTTTGAAATTTTTCCCAGCATTGGCTTTCAGGGACGCAAAATCCTTCTCTTGAACATTGAGGCGATCGGCTAGGCTGCGCAATCGCCTGCCGGTTTTCTCGCCAGCCGGGTCGATGATGAGATCTTCGAGTTTCTCTTCTGGCACGAGGCTGATAATGTTTTGCTCGATCGAGCATGACGACCAGCGGAAGAGCAGCGCACCAAGCTTCTCGTGCAGTTTCTTCCACCGTTCCGGAGATTTGTTCTCTTCGTCGGCAAAGCCGCCGAACTGCAATCCGCCAGCGGCGAGCGCCTCCAACACATCGAGAACCGCTTCGTTCCCGCCCCCATCGCTGACATGGACGCCATGCTGCTTGAGGCTGGAGCCCAAGGCAGTTTCGATGAGCGAGGTGGTAAATCCCACCTCGGTTGCACCTTCGGCAACGATGGCAATCCGCGACAGGAAAGCTTCTGGATCGGATTCCCGATGTCTCGCGATCTTCTTTCCGTCGAGCGGGCCGATTTGCCCGGTGTGATCCACGTACCAGAGCGCAGCGTTCGAGGCCGCTGATATGGCAGCGGGGCTGTGGGTCGTGAGAAATACCTGTGATTGACCCGATTGCAGCTTCTCGATAAGTGTCTGCTGCCGGTACGGTTCCAGTCCACGCTCAACTTCATCGACGAGAGTAATCGGTGATTCGCCCTGGTTTTGCTCGGCGATGGCAAGCGCTGACAGTCGGCGTGTTCCGGCACCCCAGCTAGCGAGAGGCAATTGGACGCCCTTGCGGTCGGCCGTCAGGCCGATCATCGAGGCGATGGATGCTCCTTGCCCGCCAGTAATGGCCAGGTCGAGACCAGCCGGCAGTTTTTCTTTTTGGAATGCGGTATCCAGATTCGTCAACGCCGTCTGGGCCGCAGTCGTTAGTTCGCTCTTGACGTCATTCTTCGCGACTTCACTCGCCATCCTCGAGCGTAACCCCTTGTCCGAGAGAAGCCGGTCGAGCGCGGAACCTTGAACAAGCCTGAGATCTCGATCGTTGCGGTCATCGCCACCGAGGCGCACCAACCCGATGGATCGGCGAAGTGTGACCGGGAAACTGTCGGTCGTACCGTCAGGCTGCATGATCTCGTACGCAAGTTCGAGATCCTCCGTTCCACGCACCCGAACCCGATAAACGGGTTCACCTGTGAGCTTTCCGTCATCTTCCGAATTGGGAATGGACACGTCGTCGCCTGTCCATTCCCATGGCCAGGACGGCTTCCTTTGATTGCCGATTCCGGATGGGAGGGGGAGCGATAGCACGCCCTCGATTGAGAAACCGACATCGATTTGGCGACAATGGTAGTCGGGGTCGGAAAGGT
>CAZUPX010000778.1:0-2572 GCA_964622155.1 uncultured Planctomycetaceae bacterium
GAAAGGATTCCCGTTGGCCACCAAGCCCCGCAGCCTCGGCGACGTCTTGCAGGAGTTCAGCCAGTACCGGCAGTTGCTGCAAGCGGAATTGCAGAAGGTGATCGTCGGCCAGGACGAGGTCATCGAGCAGCTTTTCGCCGCCATCTTCACCCGCGGGCACTGCCTCCTGGTGGGCGTGCCGGGGCTGGCCAAGACGCTGATGGTCAGCACGCTGGCCCGCTGCCTGACCTTGGACTTTACGCGCATTCAATTCACGCCCGACCTGATGCCCAGCGACATCACCGGAACCGAAGTGCTGCAGGAGGACCGCGCAACAGGCGCGCGGCAGTTGCGCTACGTGCCGGGTCCGGTGTTTACCAATGTGCTATTGGCCGACGAGATCAATCGCACTCCGCCCAAGACACAGGCGGCGCTGTTGGAAGCGATGCAAGAGCGGCAAGTCACGGCCGGTGGCCAGCGCCATCCTCTGCCCGATCCGTTTTTCGTGTTGGCCACGCAGAATCCGATCGAGCAGGAAGGCACCTATCCCTTGCCAGAGGCCCAGTTGGACCGTTTTCTGTTCAAGGTTTTCGTCGGCTATCCGACGGCCGACGAGGAGCGGCGTATTTATCGCGTGACAACGGGCGTGGAGCACCACGAGCTCGACAAGGTGCTTTCCGGCGATGAGATTCCCGAGCTGCAAGCGCTCGTGCGGCGCGTGCCGGTCTCGGATCACTGCCTCGATTATGCGATGGCGCTGGTGCGTTCGACCCGCACGAATGAGCCCGATAAGCCGGCGTACATCGACAAATGGATTTCATGGGGCGCCGGTCCGCGAGCGGGCCAGGCGTTGGTGCTGGCGGCCAAGGCCCGCGCGGCGCTCTCCGGGCGGACCTCCGTCACGATTGACGACATCAGCTCCGTCGCTCATCCCGTACTGCGGCACCGGCTGGTGACCACCTATGCCGCGCAGGCCGAAGGTCAAACGCCCGATACGATCATCGACGCGCTAGTGCGCGATACTCACGTGCGCCCAGGAGCAGAGCAGGTCGATGGCCGAGTCGCCCAAGTTTTCCGATCCTGAAGTGCTCTCGCGTGTCGCGGGACTGGCATTGCGCGCCCGGCAGGTCGTCGAAGGTACGATCTCCGGCCTGCACCGCAGTCCGTTTCATGGCTTCAACGTCGAGTTTGCCGAGTATCGCGAGTATTCGCCCGGCGACGACCTGCGGCGGCTCGACTGGCGCGTGCTGGGTCGCACCGATCGCTTCTACGTCAAGCAGTACGAGGAGGAAAGCAATCTGCGGGCGACGCTGGTGCTCGATACTAGCGCCTCGATGCGCTATGGCTCGGGCCCGCTTAACAAGTTTCACTACGCGGCCATCGCCGCCGCGTCGCTGGCCACGCTCCTGGTCGAGCAGCAGGATCCGGTTGGCTTGGCGCTGGTCGATCGCGACATGCGCGAGATTCTGCCGCCGGCCGCCACGCAAGCGCAGCTAGCTCGTATCATCGGTCTGTTGGAGCAGGCCCAGCCAAATCGCGAAACCGACCTGGGCGCCGTCCTGAAATTGCTCAGCGAACAGACGCGCAAACGAGGGATGACAATCATCCTGTCTGACCTGCTTACGGACTTGGACAGTTTTTATGACGGGCTGCGGCGGCTCGAGTATCGAGGCCATGAAATCATTGTGCTGCACGTGCTCGACCCGGACGAGCTGGAGCTGCCGTTCAACGACCTCGTGATGTTTCGCGACATCGAAGGCAACGAAGAACTGCTGGCCGAGCCATGGGCCTTTCGCAAGGCGTACCAGGCGGCAATGCAACAGTTTCTTGCGGAAGTCCGTGCCGGCTGCGGCGACCGGGGTATCGATTATCTCTTATTGCAGACCAATCAGCCGCTGGCCGACGTGTTGTCGCATTATTTACATGCCCGTGAACGGCTCAAATACGTCACCCGACGCGGACGAGGATAAACACTTCGTTTTCGCAGCGCGCCCATGAACACGCTCACATTCCTCAATTCGCCGCTGTTGTGGGGTTTGTCGCTGGCGTCGATTCCAATCTTGATTCACTTGCTCTATCGGCGGCAGTATCGCCGCGTCGACTGGGCGCCAATGCGGTATCTCAAGCTGTCGATCCAACGCAACCGTCGGCGAGTCCGCATCGAGCAATTGCTGCTGCTCTTGGTGCGCACGTGCATCGTGCTATTGCTTTTCTTTGTATTGGCCCGGCCGATGATGCACGCCGAGGGCTTTTCCCGGTGGCTGGGAGGGAGCGGACGCACCAATCGGATCGTGCTGTTGGACGATTCGCTGAGCATGGGCTATTCGCAGGAGGGCAAGACGGCCCTGGCGCGAGCACAGGACATTGTCACCGACCTGGTTGGCACGTTTGGCCCCCAGGACCGCTTCACGCTTGTCGTGGCGTCGCGGCCCCGGCAACCGCTGATGCGCGAGATCGAGCTGGACAACACCGACGAGATCGCGCGCTCGATTCGCGAGGTTACGCCCACCGAAGTGCTCAGCGCGTGGGAACCGATCATGCAGGGCATTGACGAGTTGGTCGTCGGCGGATCGTATCCGCTGCACGAAGTCAC
>CAZUPX010000779.1:0-6661 GCA_964622155.1 uncultured Planctomycetaceae bacterium
GCTGTCGCGGCTCTCTCGCTCGGTTGTGGAAACCGCAAGGAGGATGGAACGGGCGGAGCGGGTGCCGGTGCCACCAAGATCCTTCAGATCGCGGTCATTCCCAAGGGAACGACGCATGTATTTTGGAAATCGGTCCATGCCGGTGCGCTCAAGGCGGCAAAAGAGCTTGGCAACGTGCAAATCCATTGGAAGGGACCGCTGTTGGAGAACGATCGCGAGGGGCAGATCAACGTCGTCGGCGACTTCGTCGCACAGGGGGTCGACGGCATTGTGTTGGCTCCTTTGGACTCCTCGGCGCTGGTGCCCTCGGTCACCAGCGCCCGTGAGGCCGGAATTCCAACTGTAATCTTCGACAGCGGCCTGGCCGATGAGTCGGTGATCGTATGTTACGTGGCTACCGACAACCATCACGGCGGCGCGATGGCGGCGCGCGAAATTGGCAACCGTCTGGGCGCCAAAGGCAACGTCATCCTGCTGCGCTATAACGTCGGCAGCGAGAGTACTGAGCAGCGCGAACAAGGGTTTTTGGACACGCTGGCTCAGGAGTTTCCCCAGATCAAGATTCTCTCAAGCGATCAATACTCCGGCACGACTCCCTTGGAGGCCCAGAACAAGGCGCTCGAGCTGGTCAATCAGTTCGGCGATCGGATTAACGGTTTTTTCGCCGTTTGCGAGCCGAACACCGTGGGCGTGCTGGGAGCTTTGGAGCAGGAGGGTCTGGCCGGAAAGGTCACATTTGTCGGGTTCGATCCCGGGCCGCAATTGGTTCCGGCGCTGGCCGAGGGAAAAATTCATGGCCTGGTCCTTCAAGATCCCGTGGCCATGGGTTATTTGAGCGTCAAAGCGCTGGTTGCGCACCTACGCGGCCAAGAGGTCGAAAAGCGAGTTCCGACCGGCGAGACGATGGCCACGCCCGAGAACATGAGTCGCCCCGAAATCAAAAAGCTGCTCGATCCCGAGCAAGCCGACTGACGGCGTTGGCGATTCGGTGCATACTTAAGCCCAGGGATCGTTATCCCCGAGTAGCTTCGCACTCAGACATCGTGCTTTCCGACCGTCCATCGGTCGACCCCGCATGCAACCACCCATGCTGCGTATGGCGGACGTGAGCAAGCGCTTTGGTGCAACGCGCGCCCTGGATTGCGTCTCGCTGGAAGCATACGGCGGCCAGGTGCTGGCACTGATTGGCGAAAATGGGGCCGGCAAGAGCACGCTGATGAAGATCTTAAGCGGAGCCGTTCGGCCCGATGGCGGACAAATGGAATTGGCTGGCCGTGCCTACGCTCCCAAAGATCCCCACGCGGCTCGCCTGGCTGGCGTGGCCATGATCTATCAGGAGCTCAACCTGGCACCGGACCTGAACGCCATCGACAACGTCATGCTTGGCCAGGAGCAGCACCGGGTCGGCCTGGTGCGGCGCGGCGACCAGCGTGCCCACGTGTGCGCGGTCCTGGAACTGTTGGGCCGCGCCGACTTGCCGCTCGACGTACGGGTGAGCGAATTCTCGGTTGCCGATCAGCAAGTCGTGGAGATCGCTCGCGCGCTGGCGATCGACGCCAAGGTGATTGTGTTCGACGAACCTACCAGCTCGTTGACGCTTCACGACGTCGAAAATCTATTTCGCGTCATCGAACGACTCAAGCAATCGGGCAGGGCGGTCATTTACATCAGCCACTTTCTCGAGGAGATACGGCGCATCGCCGACGCCTATCTTGTGCTGCGAGACGGGTCGGTGGCCGGGAAGGGCGCGTTGGCCGCCGTCGGACAAAACGAGATCATATCGCTCATGGTCGGCCGTCAGGTCGACGACTTGTTTCCCACAGTCGATCGCACGCCAGGCGATGTCGTGCTGTCGCTGGAGCGTCTGGCCGGTGCGGTTGTGCCCAGCGACGTCTCATTCGAATTGCGTCGGGGCGAAATCCTGGGCATTGCCGGGCTGGTGGGCGCGGGACGCACCGAGCTATTACGATTGTTAATGGCCCTTGAACCGGTGAGGCAAGGCACCGTGCGCATCGCGGGAGTCGCGACGCGGGCCCATCCCTCGGCTCGCATTCGCGCCGGGTTGGCTCTGGTGTCGGAAGACCGCAAGGGGGAAGGACTCGCACAGCGCGAGACAATCGCCGACAACATGACCTATAGCCGCCTCACACCCTACAGTCGCCTGGGCTGGCTCAACCTCCGCCGGCGACAAGATGCAGTCCAGGATTGGATGCGACGCTTGAATGTGAAAGCCCGTTCGGGCGAGCAACTCGTCGAGGAGCTCTCCGGCGGCAATCAACAGAAAGTCGCGCTAGCGCGCGTGTTGCACCAGGACGCCGACGTGCTGTTGCTCGACGAACCGACGCGCGGAATCGACGTCGGCACAAAGACGGAAGTTTACCGGCTCATGGCAGGCTTGGCGACTGAAGGCAAGGCGATTATCTTCGTCAGTTCCTATTTCACCGAATTGTTGGGCGTCTGCGACCGCGTGGGCGTGATGGCTCGTGGACGGCTTCGCGAAATTCGGCCGGTTCGGCAGTGGACTTCCGACAGCATCTTGCGTTGTGCGCTTGGCGTGGACTCACTTTCGACATGAACGCTTCCAGGTCAAATCTCAACGTGGCCGTCCACACCGCCACCTTTGTGCGCGCGGTGGTGGGCCCTCTCTTGGCGCTGGTATTCGTGGTCGGCGTGTTCACGATTGCCGACAACCTCCAGACCGACGGCGGCCGATTCGCCACGTTGCGCAACGCCCAGAACGTGCTCGTGCAATCGGCCACCGTTGGCATGGCGGCACTGGGCATGACGATGATCATCATTTCAGGTGGCATCGACCTGTCGGCCGGCACGACGATGGCCCTGTGCGCCACGGTACTGGCGTGGTTCTTGCGAGAGAATTATTCGCCGGTGGTGGCGATCGGCGTCGCGCTGGCCACCGGTTGCGCGGCGGGATTCGCTAACGGCACCCTCATCAGCCGACTGCGCGTCGTGCCCTTCATCGTTACGCTGGGTACGATGACCATCTATCTCGGGCTGGCCAAGATGATCGGCCGCAACACGATGGTTCGTCCGTTGCCGGTGCAAAACCCCGATTGGATGCGCGAGCTGCTCACGCCGCGAGTCCAGAACGAGTGGATGGTCTTTCCACCGGGTGTGTGGCTGGTGGTCGTCTTGGCGATCTTAGTCTCGGCCTTGCTTCGGTACACGGTATTCGGCCGGCACGTGGTTGCCGTCGGATCGAACGAATCGACCGCCCGACTGTGCGGAATCAACGTGACATTCACCCGCGTCGCCGTTTACACGATTGCCGGCTTCTTCGTGGGGATGGCCGGTTTGTACCAGTTCTCGCGGCTGACCATCGGCGACCCGACCTCCGGAACTGGCAAGGAGTTGCCGATCATTGCCGCGGTAGTGATCGGCGGCGGAAGCTTGAACGGAGGCCGCGGATCGGTCTTGGGCACGTTGACCGGCGCGGTCATCATGCAAGTGATCTCCAGCGGCTGTACGGCGCTCAAGCAACCCAATCACATCCAGGAAATCATCATCGGCACGATCATCATTGCGGCGGTGACGCTGGACCAGGTTCGGCAGCGGCGACTGGCAACGTAGCGAGGTGGGTTAATTGCACTATCTCGAGCTACTCGAAACGCTTCGCAAAGTATTTCCCCAGCCGGTCTCCGACCCGGTACACGATGGCTACGTCGTGTTCTCGATGCTGCGGGCGCTCGATCAGGTCGATGCGTTGAAATCGCAGGCGCCGATTCTTGGCATGCCGACCGAGCCGAACTACGAGGCGGCACTGCGCGAGCGCGTGGCCCAGCATGGGCGGACCTTGGAGTCGGTCATCCCCGACCTGGTGAGCTACTTGCAAGGCATGTTCATCTGGGGACATCCGCGCAGCCAGATCAATGTCGTGCCCAACCCGTCGCTAGCCAGCATTATCGGCGTGCTCTTGCCCCTGACGTACAACCCGAATTTGTGCAGCGACGAGAGCGGCCGCCGCTTTTCCGAGGCCGAGGTGCGAGCCACCGCCATGACGGCCGACCTGGTGGGATACAACCCCAACGAGGCCGGCGGCGTATTCACGTTTGGCGGCACCGGCGGCCTGCTATATGGCGTGCGAATCGGAATCGAGAAGGCGATGCCTGGCTCGGCGCGCACGGGATTAAAGGACGAGGCTGTGATTCTGGCGTCGCAGCAGAGTCATTATTCGTGCTTGAACGTCGCCAGTTGGCTGGGCCTGGGTCAGAACAACGTCATCACCGTGCGGACACATCTGGATAATTCGATCGACCTGGCGGCGCTTGAAAAGACGGCCCGCGATGTGATCGCCGGCGGGAAGAAGATCGCGGCCTTCGTGGCCACGATGGGTTCAACCGACGCATTCGGCATCGACGACTTGCGCGCCATCGACGCACTGCGCCGCCGGCTGGCCGACGAGTTGGCGCTTGACTACATGCCGCACCTGCACGCCGACGCGGTGATCGGCTGGGCCTGGAGCGTGTTTAACGACTACGACTTTACCAGCAACCCGCTGGGCTTTCGCGGTCGAACCGTGCGGGCGCTGGCGGCCGCCAGGCACGACATCGAGCACCTGCGATTGGCCGACTCGATTGGCATCGACTTTCATAAGACCGGCTACACGCCGTACATCTCGTCATTGTTCCTGGTGCGCGATCGTCGCGACTTCGAGCTGGTCGGCCGCAGCCGCCAGACTATGCCGTACCTCTACCAGTCGGGCGAGCAGCATCCGGGCATGTACACGCTGGAGACCACGCGTAGCGGCATCGGGCCGATGGCGGCGCTGGCCAATTTGCTATTGTTCGGGAAGGAGGGCTATCGAGTGTTGTTGGGGCACGCAGTGGAGATGGCCGAGGTGTTGCGCGAGCTGCTTGAATCGCACCCGAACCTGACAGTCTTGAACGGCGACAACGTCGGCCCGGTGACGCTGTTTCGCGCGTATCCCGATGGCGTCGACACATTCAGTGTCAAGGCCCTCGAGCACAGCGACGCCAGTTACCGGCAGCAACTCTTGGCACACAACGAGTACAATCGCAAGATTTTCCAGCGCGTTCACGAAGGCGCACTGGCGGGGCACGGCGTGGCAATCTCGCTGACCGATTGTTATCGCCAGAATGATTTTGGCGACCCCATCGTGGCGCTCAAATCGTACGTGCTGTCGCCGTTCTCGGACGAGAAGCGGATGGAGTCGATCGTGTCGCACGTGCTGGCGGCGCGGCAAGCAATCGATGCCGGGGGCACGTCGCGTTGATCGTCAGCGCGCCGAAATCGCCCGCGCCAGCGGACGCAAGATGTTCTCGGCCACGTGCTGATCGACCATCTCCTGGCAGACCTGTGCAAGACTCTCCAGAACTTGCAGATAGTTGCCGCCGGCAGCCAGCGCGCCGTAACGGCGAGCCGTGACATACACGCTCAACTGCTCTTCCGGAAACTCGCCGGTGCGGATCTGATACGCGTTGGTCCGCGTCTCGATGCTCAGCCGGCACTGCGTGCGGCATTCTTCATCAAGCGCCAGCGTGATCGACGGCTCATAGTTGACGACGGTCGAATTGGGCAAGTCGAGCGCTCGCTCCAGGCCGGGGTTCAAACCCAGGGCCTCGGCAACCAACTGATTGTGATTGCCGCGATAGGTAAAGTCGAAGCCGAAAAGCAGGTCCAGGGCTTCGCAGTCCAGCGTGCTCAGCGAGAGCATGTAGGGGGCCAGCTCGAGAACGAGCCGATGCTGCTCCAGGGCGTCCTCGACGTTGGCGGGGTTCACGTAACCGGAGCACAGCCGCCGTGCCTCGACCGTGCTCCAGCGGTAATGCCCCTGCTCCTTGTCCTCCTCCAGAATGAAGTCCCCTTTTTCGCGGCAATAGAAGTTCCGCATCGTGGGGTATTGTTTTTGCAGCCGCTCGAAAAAGTGCAGCACCGATTCGCGGTTGCCGGGTAGCTCCATCTCCGTACTGAGGTTCATGTTGACGTAAAAGTCGTCACTCAATGAACTGTATCGATTCATTCAGGTTGTCCTCGCTCGATGACGTCAGATAACGAAGTCATGCCAAGTTGCGACGTCGCGCGTTCAGTATAAAATGGCGAGTCCGAAACTGTCAAAGCCCGTTAGAGTGCCACGCCGGCTGCCGCGGAGCGGAACGACAGTCGGGTTTTCGAAGTTCAAAGGGCTGCGAATCCCTCAGATTCGACGCTTCCAGGGAGTGAACCGAAATGTGGACAGAGTCAGCGCTGGCGATCAGTGTGTTCGAAACGCCCTTGGGTTGGATGGTGATTGCGGGCAGTGGGACAGTGCTCAGCCAGGTCGTTTTCGGACACGGCAGCCGCCGAACTGCACTGGCGGCGGTTGATCGCGCTATCACGGCTGGCGCTCGGCACCGCGACTGGTATCCGGCGCTGACGCGCCGGATCGAGGAATACGCCGAGGGCGTCCCGGTCGATTTCGCCGACGTTGAGCTGGATCTCGACGACATGACGCCTTTTCAACGGCGCGTGATCAAGCACTGCCGCGCAATTCCCTACGGTCAGTCGCGCACCTACGGCCAATTGGCGGCCAGCGCCGGCTCATCGCGCGCCGCGCGTGCTGTGGGCAGCACGATGGCGATCGTTCGCTATCCGCTGATCGTACCGTGCCATCGCGTGGTACGTGCGGGGGCGGCGACCGGGTTTG
>CAZUPX010000780.1:0-1783 GCA_964622155.1 uncultured Planctomycetaceae bacterium
AGGGCGAGGCTCCCGCCGAGCCGAAAATCCCGCGGCTCAGCTTCGCCCTCCCAAGATTGTACAAGGTTATTTAGGTCGTCAGCGTTAAAAGAAGTTGCATTACGCACGGCCACCCCTTTCCAGACATTTGCCTTTTCTCGCTAGGCCACGCCAACGGCACTGTGGAGCCTTCGCACCACGCTGTCGTCCAGCCTTAACTTACGCGCGAGCTCGGCGAGGTAGTTCTTTTCGTCCGCCGTATCCAGATCGATCGCCATCAGGGAGGCCGCATAGACTTGAGCGGCAACCTGCGGATTGGATGCCGCGCGAACGATGCCGTCGGTGTCCATCGGTTTGCGGAGTTCAGAGTCGAGCAGCTCCTCCGCTTCGCCTGCGATGCCATCCTTCTTGGCATTCCCAATAATCCGCTGGATTTCTTTTTCGTCGACGCGGCCATCCGCCTTAGCGGCATTGACCATCGCCTTCACAATCAGCACTGCGACCGAATGGAGTTGCTGCTCCTCCTGCGGATTCTCGGGTTGTCGAAGACCAGCAGACAGACTAGCCGAGGGATCAAGCTTCAGGCCGTCCTTCGATTGGCTGCCGGCATTGCGGAGCGCCTGCAACGCAATCGAGCCGAGAATCGCCAAGGCTCCGCCTGCGGCCGCACCTTTCATCGACTTCGAGCCGCCGCCAAGAATCGCACCGGCGATCGCGCCCAGCCCGCCTGTCTTCAGATTCTTTGAGTCCCCCAACAGCGAACCGAGCAGATCTCCCAATCCACCGCCCGCACTACCGGTCGGCGCCTGCGAGGATTCTCGTCCACTTGGCGCTGCTTTGGAGGCCCCGACCACGTTTCCAAGGATCTCATCGAGGAAGCCGCCGCTGCCTCCGACTCCTTTTTCTCCCAGCGAGTGCTCCAGACGACTGCTGGTCGATTTCTTCATGCCGTTCTGTAACAGAGAATCGAGAAGATCTAAGGCACCTGCCATATTGAAATCCTTGCGTTCGTGATCGAAGAAGAAATGCGAAAAAGACACCTTTGAGTTGAAACGTTCACGTCATGCGAAGAACTGTGACGCACTGACGCATCATCTGCCAAGATTGACGTCGATATTGCTTTTCTTGCCGGTGGTCGGGTCAAGGACCGTCAGCTTGAACGTGCCGACACTCTTGCGGGCCGCGTCGTTGAGTTCGTTGGGGTGCAGCACCGGTTTCCCGTTGGCGGTGAGGATCATGACTCCGGGACGCAATCCCGCGCGAGCTGCGGGACTGCCCGTCTCGATCTCGGTGACCTTCACGGCAAAATCGTCGTCGTGAAAGGCGAGTTCGGTCACGGCCCCCAGTTTACCAGGCGACCCGGCATTCGAGGGCTCCACGTCGGCTGGCAATGGGTTGACGGGTTTGGTGCCGCCCAGCTTGACCTCAACCTCGGTGTCACGACCGGTGCGCGAATCGCGCACGGTAAGTTTGAGCGTTTGCCCGCTCTTGCGTAGCGCGCCCAAAAGTTGTTCGGGACCGGTTATGGGTGCTCCATTCGCTGCAACCACGATGTCGCCTTGCTCAAGCCCCGCTTTCGCTGCGAGTCCGGCGGGGTCGACGCGGGTGACTTTCAGCGCACTGCGCGTGCCGAGAGACACAGGCTCGGCTGAGATGCCCAGCGACACCTTCGAGGGTTGCGTCGCCTGCCCCCCGGCCGCATCACCGGCAGCCGGCTGCTCGATGGGATCGATTTCGACTTGCGCGCCCTTGCCCGTGTTGACGTCGACCACGATCAAGGAGAACTTCTTGCCTTTGGCAGCCA
>CAZUPX010000781.1:0-8432 GCA_964622155.1 uncultured Planctomycetaceae bacterium
TCGTTGGCGGCTCGCGGCATCTCGGTGTCGTCGGGCAACGTCTCGCTCGATCCGCGTGCGAAAGCCGACCGCGCGACCTTGTCGGACGTTATCGCCGTGCGAGCGGTATCCTTCGGTACCGCCACGTACAGATAGCCCCAATCGATTCGTACGTCGTCTCCCTTGGTGGCCAGAACGCGCTGATCGACAGTGCCCACGCGCATGGCGTCGAGCCCTTCAGCCGCGGCGCGACTCCAGTTGACTTGCTGGTCGGGTTTGTTCACGGCCCATTCGGCGGTGGCGTCAAAGTACAACTGGACGTCGTGCGGCTTACCATCCACCGACGCGACGTCCCAGGTGAGATAACTGGCCGGCCGCGACATTTGTTCCAAGTCATCGGCCAACAGCGGCGACGTAAACGTGAAAGTCAGGTCGATCTGGACCGCGCGAAACCGATAGACGGTTTGTGTCGCGCGCACCTCGACGCTCAGTTGTTCGGCCTCGTCGCGCACGTCCGGCGCGATTCCCATGAAGCGGAGCGGCTTGCCGTCGACGCGGATGAAGCCGCACATGGCGTGGACCTTGCCCGTCCAATGCCGCGGCCAGTCGGCGCTGAGCTTGTCGCTGGTGCTCCAGCAACTCGTGTAAGGGTCGATCGTCACCAGCGGGACGGCCGGCGGTCGAAAGTCGGCGGCCGAAACGTGCATGGCAGCGCAGGCAAACACCAATCCAAGCAGCCATCGACCTGCGCGAATCATGATCACCCTTCGATTTGCATCCAACTTCCGCGACAGATTCCTAGAACGAAAACTTCACGCCGCGACCGCGCATCCGCAGCTTGGACTGCGCCCACCAACCGAGTCCTGAGTTCTGCAACCCGATCGATTCGAGCCGTGGCAAGTCCCGCAGCAACAGCTCGATGGCGATCAGGCTTGTCCGAGTGCCGCTCAGGTCAATCTCGCGCAGGTTCTCAAATGGGTGAATATAGGCCAGGCCGCGCGGCGTGACGCTTGTGTTCAACAATTGTAACCTTTGCAGGTTTCCCAATAGCCGAGAACCCTCGGCCAGTTCCTTGAGCGTGCCATCGTCGATTGTCGGTCCCTCAAGGCGAACGCCGATGATCCGCTCCAGCACCGTGGCAAAATCGCTGCCGATGGTCTGCGCGAGCCAATCGACCGACTCGATCTCGATGCTGCCGCCCAGCGCCTTGACCTGGTCGACCAATCGCTGCTGTTCGGCGTATTGCTCGACCCAGCCGCTGAGCCACTTCATGCGCCCTTGCTTAAAGCGGGCGTATTCGGTCGCGCGTTCGAAAGCTTCTTGCAGTCGCATGAATTCCTTCGGGTCGCCGCCGCGGTCCGGGTGCGCGGTCTTGGCTTTGTCCAGATACGCCTGCTTCACATCTTCGACAGTCACCGGCAGGCGCAGGCCCAACACAGCCAGAAATTCCGGCGGTGGTTCAGGCTGGGCGGGTTTGTCGTCGGTGTAAACCATCAATGGATGCCTGTGCAAAGTGCGCTCGCGGCGTTAGCCGGCTGCTTTTGTTCTTTCCGGATCGCGCTGGCGGCCTGAAGCTTCTGGCGGGTCCTGTTCGGGAACCTTCAACTCGGCGCGCAGGCGGCGCAGCTCGTCGTGCAATTGCCGCTGAACGCCGCCATAGTCGGCTCGGTCGTAGACGCTCGTTAGCTCTCCCGGGTCCTTGTCACGGTCGAACAGCTCCCAATAGTCGGTGTCGGGCCCATAGAAATGGACCAGCTTGTAGCGCTCCGTCACGACGCCGTAGTGCGGGCGCACGCGATGCGGCACCGGGTACTCATAATAGTGATAATAAAACGCCTTGCGCCAGTCGGCCGGCGTCTGGCCCTTCAGCATTTTAACAAGACTTCGTCCCTGCATGTCGGGCGGAATCGGCACGCCGGCAGCCTCGAGGAACGTTTCGGCGAAATCGATGTTTGACACCAGGTCGTTGTTCACGCTGTCCGGTTGCGTCACGCCCGGCCAGCGCACCAACAATGGCGTGCGCAGCGACTCCTCGAAGATCCACCGCTTGTCGAACCAGCCGTGCTCGCCCAGATAAAAGCCCTGGTCCGCGGCGTAGACGACGATCGTGTTCTCGGCCAGGTGCTCGTCGTCTAGAAACGCCAACAGCCGCCCAACGCCTTCGTCGACCGCCTTGATCGTGCCCAGGTAGTCGTGCATGTAGCGCTGATATTTCCAGCGGACCAGGTCTTTGCCTTGGAGGTTGGCCCGGCGAAACGTTTCGTTGCGCGGCTCGTAGTAAGCGTCCCACGTCTTGCGCTGCTCGGGCGTCAGTCGAGGGGGCGGGATCAGCTTGAGATCTTTCTTGGTCATCGTTTTGGCGATGGTCATATCCTGATCGCGCTCGGCCAGCCCGCGGCCGGAATAATCGTCGAACAACGTTTCCGGCTCCGGGTACGTGCGATCCTGGTCGTGGCCCAGGTGTCGTAGCGCCGGCTCCCACTCTCGGTGCGGCGCTTTGTGCTGGCACATCAACAGGAACGGCTTCGACTTGTCGCGCGCCTTGAGCCACTCAAGACTCAAGTCGGTGATCAGGTCGGTGGTATAGCCGGAGTGTTCGACGCGCTGTCCGTTGTTGATCATCGGCGGATTGTAATACACGCCCTGACCCGGCAGGATGTGCCAATAGTCGAAGCCGGTGGGCTCGGTGATCAGGTGCCACTTGCCGACGACGGCCGTCTGATATCCGGCCTTTTGAAGCAGTTTGGGAAACGTGGCCTGCGAGCCGTCAAATCGGCTGTTGGAATTATTGTAGAACCCGTTGCGGTGCGAATACTTTCCGGTCAGGACCGTCGCACGGCTCGGTCCGCAGATCGAGTTGGGCACCAGACAGCGGTCGAAGCGCATCCCTTCGCGTGCCAGGCGATCGAAGTTGGGCGTGTTCAGCAGCTTGCGAGGCTCGTTGTAGGCGCTGATCGCCTGCCAGGCGTGATCGTCGGAAAAGATGAATACGATGTTCGGCCGTTTGGTCTGGGCAGCCGCCGCGTGGCGACCGTGAAATGCCTGGCACAGGCCGCAAAGAGCCAGGGCGCTGGCGATCGCGGCTCGATAAGCTGACACCGACATCGTCGTTGGTTTCACAAGGATGGTTCAGGCCGCCCCAAGATATCGACCGGCGCGTGCGATGCTATTTTAATCGCAACCGTTTGTGCCTGTCGACCGGGCGCACGGACCCGTTCCGCGAGTGGAGTGCGACGTGTCGGCCTGAAAGTCCACGGGGTCGCCAAAATGTTGGCGAGCCTGCGTCATTAGTCCTTCCAGACGCGCTCGCTGGACGGCGAGCTTTGGATCGTCGGCAAGATCGTGGACCTCATCGGCATCACGACTCAAATCGAACAGTTGGGTGTTCTTGACACCGCGAGCGTTGTACTGGATTAGCTTGTAGCGATCATCGCGCACCATACGCTGGCAATCCCGGTAGGCCCCAAATAGCCAGGGGCGCACGGCAGTCTGCTGCCCGCGTACGACGCCCAGCAGGCTGGTGCCTTCGACCACCTCGGGCGTCTTAACGCCCGCCAAATCGCAAATCGTGGGGAACAGATCGAAGAGATAGGCCAGTGCGTCGGAGTGACCGTGCGGGATGCCTGGTCCCGCCACGACGAGCGGCGGCTTGACGTGTTCGTACAGATTTTGCTTGCCCATCAATCCGTGGCGGCCTCCAACGGCCAGGCCTTGATCGCTCGAAAAAATGACGGTCGTCGTGCTGGCCAGTCCGAGGCGGTCCAACTCGCCAAGGATGCGACCCACCTCATGGTCCAGGTGGGAGATCGTCGCGTAGTACTCGGCCAGATGTTGCCGCATCACCTCAGGCGTGCGCGGGTGCGGAGCCAGCAGCTCGTCGCGCACTTCCAGCTCGCCGTTGTCGAACGGGTGTCGCGGCATAAAGCTCTTCGACAGCGAGAGCTTTCCTGGATTGTATCGCCGCATGAAGCGCTCGGGCGCAAGTCGCGGGTCGTGTGGCACCGGAGGAGCCAGATAGATGAAGAATGGGCGCTTCGTGTCGCGCTTCCGCAGGAAATCCATGACGTGATCGGCGTGTTCAGCGGCACTCTCGGCCGTACGCCCTTGGGTCTCGATGTTTGTCTCGAAGGCCGCATTGCCGAAGGTGCAGGAGTTGCTTGCCTTCCCGCAATGAAACGTCTGGTATCCGGCGTCGCGCAACAGCCTCGGTAACAGCGGGACATCCTGCGGCGCCTGTTTGGCTCTGGGATTCGCGGGTATGTGCCACAGCGAGCGCCCGGTGATCAGCATGGTGCGGCTCGGCAGACACACCGCGCCGATCATCGAACCCATGCAGTACGCATTGGTGAAATGAAAGCCTCGGTCGACGAGCCGGTCGAGATTAGGCGTCTCAATCTCCGGATTGCCCAGCGCGCGAATGGTGTCCCAACGCTGATCGTCGGCGAGGATCAACAGAACGTTGGGGCGAGGCGGAGTTGTATTGGCAGCAAGGGCCTGAGTCCGAGGGCCGCACAGCGCCGCCGCCATGAAGACCGCGGCGATGATCGGAGATATGGCGCGAACTGCTGCTCTCATCATGGACGCTCCCCTTACAGCGCGAGTCTCGCGGACCGTGGCATGGCCGGGGGACGAGACATGTGGACGCAGCCCAATTGAACCGCAAAGTGTCCGGCCAGTCCACCGATTGAAGTCCGGCGGTGTGGAACTTTCAAGGGCAGCGGCCGCCTGAGCCCGCGGTTCAGAAACCGTTCGGCTACGGAATGACAGGCAGCGGGTTCGGCACGGGCGCCGCGAGCCAATCGGCGCGGATTGTTTGCCGATTCAGCCAGCCGCGCCGGATTTCGTCGTCGCGAATGCCCATGGGATTGATTTTCTTCACTGGCGTGTCCTTTTTGGCTACGACCAAAACGGCGTTGCGCTGCCATTGCTCCAGAAAGGTCGAAATGGGCACACGAAGTTGGCCCCGGATCGGATCGGCCAGGTAGGCCCAAGCTCCGTCGGTGCCACGGAAGACCACAAAGTGGTCGTGTTTCTTGACCGTAATGCCGACGACAACCGGTACTTTGCCTTTGGCCAGCTCGCTGAATTGGATTTTGAGCATGGTCGCCTCATAGCCGGCCTTGTTGGCGACGTCGCGCAGGTCAGTTAACGTGAGCCCGTTCTTGACACGGTCCTTGATCTGCTCTTCAGTGAGCATGTCGGGCAGCAGGTCGAGAAAGTAAGCCTCGTTGATATCGTCCCCCCAGTAGTAGTGAATGATCGTGGCCAGCACGGCGGCGCCGCACGAGTAGTCCTGTTTCTGCATCACGATTTGACGCTGCTTGAGCTCCTTGTAGTTCAACGGAAACTTGCGAAACAGAAGGTCGGGGGCGCGAACCGGCGCGCGATCGGCGTACGCTGACGCGGGGACGAACGCCACGGTCCACGCCACCACGGCGGCTAGCCAAGGCTTTTTACAGGCGGCACGCGTGGCCAACGAAGAGAGCATGCGGAATCCTTCAAGCGGGACCACTACGCCCGACGCGCGTCGCAGATTAGTAATAGGTCCACGTGATCCCCAGCGAGAAGGCCGGCGCGGACTCGGTCATGCCAACCGCCGCCCAGGGCTCGAGTATCTTACAGCGGCGATCGATCGTGGCGGCGAATCGCATCGAGACCGGCTCAACATTCGTGCCCGGCACGACTTGATGGTTGAGAAGGAAATTGGTGATGTAAAAGGCTTGCAGTGTCGCGCTGAGCGTGACGCGGTCGTTGACGGCAAAGCCAACGCCCATCATGTAGCTGAACTGTTCGCCGGAGGCGAACGGCACGTCGTTAAACTCTCGCTGAAACAAGTGTCGGAAGCCAACGCCGTAAAACACGACGATCGGGTCATATTGATTGATCGCCGTCAACTGGCCGGCAAGTGCCCAAAAGCCTTGCCCCAAGGCCGACCCAGGTACAACATCGAATACGGGGGTCGTGTATTGGCCGGTTGGAGCCGTCACGGCCACCGTCCCCAGCACGTCAGGGTAGTCACACTGGGCTCCGAAAAGATGAAAGCTCGCGCCCGCCGTCAGGTCGCCGAATCCGCCGGAATTCTGTTCCTGGCTGTAGTCGGTGAATGACGTTTGCGTGTTGGAAAATCCGAGCGGCATGGTCCCGAACAGTTGCACGTTCGTGCTCAGGCCGTAACGGACCGCCAACGGCGAATAAATCAGCCGGCGACGCAGGCGCGCCGGGAGAACCGAAGCGATTTCGCCACCCGGCCCGAGCACGACAGCCGGGAACGGGTTGTCGAAGTTCACATACGCGAAACCGGTGTCGGCCTGCCAATCACCCGGTTTCAACAACACGTCCCCCTGAGTCCGCAAAAACTGAAGTGTGTTCGATTCAGGCTTGCGGCCGAATTTTTGCGGTTCCTTCTTCTCGTCTTTTTTGTCCTTGTCGCCAGTGGCTTTCTCATCGCCGTCGGCGGGATTGCTTGGCTCAGCTTCGACCGGTTCTTGATTGTCGACAAGCCGGAACAGACCCGGTGAATTGAGGCGGAGCGAAATCTTGGGGAACAAAGGCGGAACTGATTTGGATGCGGCCCGCTGATTGAGTGGCGCCGGCCGAGATTCCTGCGAGCCGGCGTCAGTCGACAGCAATTCGGGCGCGGACGGTTCCGTGAGATTCGCCAACTCCTGCGGACTTGCGTCGAAACCCGGCTGTTGTTCGGGATTCGGATCGTTGATTCCGAGGTAGTTTGGGGACACGGCTGGCTGAATGAACGGCAATCGGCCACCAACCGTAACTGGAGGTTGCCCCGTGGTGCCACAGCCGGGCGACTCGCCCAACGAGTTCAAATCATCTGCTGCCGCCAGCGTGCCGGCCAGCGCAATGATGCATACTGCGATGAATTCCGAAACTCGCCAAGCGAGTTGACCGGCGGCACGCTTGGCGGCCACGCGCCCGACGACTGCCGCGACGCAACCGGCCAGGCGGGTCGGCCACGGTCGCACTGGCGAGACCGTCGGTACCCGATGGCCCCGAATTGTAAAAGTTTGCGGGTTCATAAAAGCCTGCGGGTCATGAGTCACACGCCGTCAAATTCGTTACCCGTTGATTAACTGGATCGACCGTCAATTCCCACAAAATAAGAATGTTCCGTAGAAGCGGCACAATCGGCAAAGTCTTCCCAGTTTGCCGAGTGGACGGAATCTGACAGGCCAGCGGCTGAGCCCGTCGCAGACAGTAGTTTCATGGTGGCAACCGCCGGCCGTTTGATCCTGGGCTAGGTCGACTGGGGACAATCGCGGCAAATCAGTCGAACACGAGCCCGAAGTCGATTGCCAGCCAAGTACTAAAGGCAGTGTCTTCGTGCTGGCTGCCGTCGTGCAAGCACCTGACGGGATCGAGCAGCGACGGTCCTATAGGGCTTAATTCCCAAACAAATGACCGCCAATCTCGATCTGCCAGCGGCGAGGGTCGACAAGGCCACAGGTCGCTCGAGCGCTGATAAAGTTTGACGGTTCTGTTGGTCCTGCGGTTTGTTCGGGACGTGCCGATTTTTCGAGTCGCATCGACGGAACCCAGTTGCATGAATTCTGCCAATGTTGCGGACGATGATACCTGCAACGAAAAGCACGGTGAGGACCGGCTGGCCACGGTTGGCATCCCGAACCCTTCCTGTCCTGGCCAACCCAGTCGCGACACGTGCTGCGTGAATCCCATCTGACCCATCGAACCGCCTTGAATAGTGCGGAGCTACGCTCCGCACCCTCTCCCTGGAGGGACAAAATCATGAGACCGACAAGAGTGTGGTTGTACGCGCTGGCCGTCGCGCTAGGATGCGCGCTGCCGGGGCAAGGATTTTGCGACGAGTTGACGAGCGAGAGCGAGTCACCGCAGACGGCCATCCTGCTCACGTCCAGCACCAGTTGGGCCGATGAGACAAGTGCCGATCAAAACGAGCCGCCGACACCGCCGGCCGAAGAACTCCTGCCATCGAAGAAGCAGGACAGCCCCAGCCCTTCGTCGGGCACCAACTGCACCGCGCCCTGCAGCAAATGTGAAAAGCTGGAAGAGGGAGAGTGCTGTCCATGCTGCGGTCACACCTATCGCCCGTGGTCGGTTGTTGCCGGTGTCGAGGCGACCTTCCTGTTTCCGCAGTTTCACCGCGACTTCATGACCAGCTCGTACTACTTTCCCGGAGGCGGGGCCGAATTGGTGACCAATTCGGCGCTGGGATCGACTGACGGCAACTTGCTGGTCGCCCCTCGAATCACGTTGGGTGTGCAAGGCGGACGGTGGGGCCTGGTCGGCCGTTACTTCGACGCTCGAAACTGGGCTACCGGCGGCTTTCTGCCGGCCCTGCCCGTCACCGATGGAGCTGGCTTCGCCAACGTCGACAACTTCCGCGCCTGGAATCTCAGCTTGGAGGTGCAGCGGCGGTTTTGCCTTGGCGCTTGGACCGGGTATGGGCTGTTCGG
>CAZUPX010000782.1:0-2698 GCA_964622155.1 uncultured Planctomycetaceae bacterium
TCCCGATGATCTGCGCCCGATCACGATCGAGCGCAGCTTCACTCGCCCCGCCGCAGGCAGCGTGTTGATCGCCTCGGGTCGCACGCGAGTGCGGTGCACCGCGTCGGGCGAATCGCAGGTTCCGGCGTGGATGGTGGGCAAGGGGCGCGGCTGGGTCACGGCCGAGTACGGCATGTTGCCCGGCAGCACCAGCACGCGAAAACGGCGCGACGTCGGCAAGGTCGATGGCCGTACGACCGAGATCCAGCGGCTCATCGGCCGCAGCCTGCGAGCAGTTGTCGACCTGGACGCGCTGGGCGAGCGATCGATCATCGTCGACTGCGACGTTCTGGAGGCCGACGGCGGCACGCGCACGGCCAGCATCACCGGGGCGCTGGTGGCGCTGGTCGACGCGATCGGCACGATTCCCGATTTGCCGCGCTGCCCGCTTTCCGACAACGTGGCGGCCGTGAGCGTCGGTATCGTCGACGGCCAGGTGCTGCTGGACCTGGACTACGTTGAGGACGTGGCGGCCGAAGTCGACATGAACGTGGTCATGACGGGCGAGGGCCGCTTTGTCGAGGTGCAAGGCACCGGCGAAGAAGCCACGTTCAGCGAATCTGAGCTAACGGCCATGCTCGCCCTGGCCCGCGGTGGCCTCGCGCGCATCCGTGAGATTCAGAAGGCCGCATTGGGTGAGTGGTGGCCGTTTTGAATTTAAGGCGTCGGGCGTGATTGATTTCGCGGCGCAGCGACTCAACTAAACATCTGCCCTTTCCCGACGGCTTCGAACGCGTTTTTGATGTGCTCGATCTTTGGCTTGCGAGTGCTATCGGGCCAGGTGATGGCCAGCACGTCGAAGCGAGACGAACACTCCAGCAGCTCGTGCCGCTTGAGATACACCAGCGCCAACCGCGTGAGACGCTTTTGCTTTTGTGGGCCTACCGCTTCGGCCGGATGCCCAGCTACGTGGCTGCGACGGGTCTTGACCTCGATGAACACAACAGTGCGGCCGTCGACCGCCACGAGGTCCAACTCGCCCAGGCGGCCGCGCTCGCCGCGTGCGACGATCTTGTAGCCCCGCCGCCTTAGCCATCGGCCGGCCGCCCGTTCGCCGCGCTGGCCGAGCGACCGATAACGCCGCCAGAATGCGCGAACTCGCAAAACCAGCCTGGAGAGTCGCATCGCGGACCACCGGCAGACTGTCACTTACGCCGTTAACCGTCCAGAGATACGTTTATCCGCAGATTTCACAGATTTCGCAGATGACGTGTTCGGAAGGAGACTTCATACTCCCGACACAAGCCCCCCCAAAGAGTCCCGTATCTCTTGCGTCAAATCTGTGAAATCTGCGCATCACCTATCTTCGATGCCCAAAGGCGGACGGCGCACTTCGCTGCGAGCGAACTACTCTTCGCTCTCGGCGTCGCCGCGTCGCTGCTTCAAGCGGACGGCCTTGCCGACACGATCGCGGAGGAAGTACAGCTTGGCTCGCCGCACGACACCGCGTCGCTTGACTTCGATCTTGGCGATCTTGGGCGAGTGCAGCGGAAACTTTCGCTCGACTCCTTCTCCGCCCACGATCCGCCGCACCACGAACATCTCGCGCGTGCCGGACCCGCTGCGTGCGATCACCACGCCGTTGAATATCTGAATGCGTTCCTTTTCGCCTTCCAGAATTCGCGTGTGCACGTCGACCGTGTCACCAATTTGAAACTCGGGAACTTCGCCCCTCAAGCTGCTCTTTTCGACCAGCTCCAGAACTTGTTGACTCATGACCACAACCCTTTCTGACAACTGATCGCTAGAAGCAGGTTTGTTTCGGTCTGTAGCCGGCCTCAGTGAGACCGGCAGCCGACCACGTAATCGTCTTGCTTTGGCACCGGGGTCACAGACCCCGGCTACAGGTTAAGAATTCTTTGCTCGGGCTTGCTCGTTGGCCCACAGGTCGGCCCGCTGTTGCTGTGTTCTTATCTGACTTTCTTCGTCGCGCCAACGGGCGATTTGTTCGTGGTTGCCTTGCAACAGGACCTCAGGCACGGCCAAGCCGCGGTATTCGCGGGGCCGCGTGTACTGGGCAAATTCCAACATCCGCCGCTCGCCCGAAAACGAATCTTGTCGGTTACTCTCCTCGTCCCCCAAAACGCCGGGCACCAGCCGCGCCACCGCGTCGATCACCACCATCGAGGCCACTTCGCCGCCGCCCAGAATATAGTCGCCAATCGAAATCTCATCCGGCTCCAGGATTTGTCGCACCCGATCGTCAAAACCCTCGTATCGTCCACACAAAAGTACCAACCGCGGATGACCGGCAAGTTCCTCGACCGCGGCCTGATCCAGCTTTCGCCCGTGCGGCGTCAGCATGACCAGATGTCCCGGATCGTTCGTCACTCCGCGTACGGCCTCGACGCACTCAACGACCGGCTCGACTTTGAGCACCATGCCCGGCCCACCGCCATAGGGGCGGTCGTCGACCGTGTGGTGCTTGTCGTGGGCCCAATCGCGAATGTTGTGCAGCTTGACATCGATCAGTCCACGCTCGATGGCCAGTTTCAGCAAACTTTGACCCAGGTAGCTCGAGAACATTCCCGGAAACAGGGTCAACACGTCGAACCGCATTTCAAGTGTCTCTTAAATCTGCACTTTCTGAGAACCGAACTATTTTAAGCGGCCAAGGCGACGAGGCTTTGGGCCAGTTGCCGGATTTTTGGGGGGAGCG
>CAZUPX010000783.1:0-2704 GCA_964622155.1 uncultured Planctomycetaceae bacterium
ACGAACGCGGCGAGCACTTCGGCGCGCGCATACCCGTAGGACGCCCGGTTCGACGGCGGCCGCGTGGTGACCGCGGCGGCGATGAGCGCGACGACGAACGCCGCCGCGTCGGTGACCATGTGCCCGGCATCCGAGATCAGCGCCAGCGAGCCGGCGTGGAGGCCGGCGAGCGCCTCGACCACGGCGAAGCCCGCGGTGAGCAGCAGCGCCACCCAGAGCGCACGCCGGGTCGCGTGCGACTGCGCCTGGAAATGCTGATGCGTGTGGTGGCCCGACGTGTCGTGCGGCTTCGACATGATGCGCAGCAGGGTGGCGGAACCGTCATTGTCGGCCGCGCCGCCTGCGCCGGCAAATGGCCGCAGGAACGGCGCGCGGCCTCGGCACTTCCCCCGTCGAGGCGTCAGTCCACGGAAGGAGGGTCGTCACGCAGGCGGATGGGCGCCTGATGCTCCGGATGGAGGCCGCGCTTGTCGCGGTAGAACGCGCGCAGGCAGGCCATGTCGGCCGCCGGGTCGCCGGAGAGGTCGACGTATCCTCCCACGCCCACCTCCCGCGCCGGGTAGTCGATGTAGCCCAGGGCCAGTGGCACGCCGGCCGCGCGAACCAAATCAATCCGGTCCTCGGGCTGGGCCAGGACTCGGTTCAAGTCGGCTGTGACGCGATGCGCGTGGGCCGCATCGGCCAGCTCGCGCAGCCGCCTGGCCTGGCGGTCGAGCGCCGCCGCACGATCGCGAGCCACCGCGGCCGCCTGGTCGGCATCGGCCGCCAACGATTCGACCAGCCGCTGGTCAAAGGAACCCTCCATCGGCACGCCATCCAACAGCTTCGCGACGCGATCGGCCACATCGGCGGGCACAGCCGAACCCGGCAGCTCGCGGCCGATCTGAAAATGCTTGAACTGTGCCTTCGTCTCGCGAAACTTGACCAATCCGACCTGACCCGCCGCCAGCGAGTGTTCCGCCAGCTCGACGACCGGCCGATCGTTGACGAAAGCGCGAATCTTGCCGTCTTCCAGGCGGACTCGCAGCGTGTTCCAGCCACCCGCGACATAGCTGGGGCTCGCTTCGTCGTGCAGAATGGTCCACGAGGTGACGTCGGGGCCGTTGAATCGAGTGAGCCGCAGCCGACCGCCGCTTGGATAGAACCCGTAGTGGCGGTCGTTGCCGTCACAGCAGAAGGCGAGCCCTGCTGCGCCCGACTCGTCGCCGAGTTGTACTGTAACGGCCAATTCGAGCGGCTCGGCCGGCACCGGCGATTGAAACAGGCACAGCGACCGGCCGCCGAAACCCTGCCCTGCTCCGTCGACGGTAATCCGACCGGCCCGCTGACGCCAACGCGCGCCCAACAGCGGCTGCCATTGGTGCGGATCGAGCGCGCCAATGGTCAGCCACCGCGACATGGGAATTGGATTGGGCCGGGCCACCAACGGCCGCAGCGAGTTGATCGTCACCGCGAATCCGAGATTCGGCGTGACGAGCGACTTCATGGTCAGAATGCCCAGCACGCGCCCTTGCATGTCGACCAGCGGACCGCCGCTGTTGCCCTGCTCGATCGGAATGGCGAGCTGGATCATCTTGCGGCCGTCCATTTCGCGGACGCTCGACACCAGCCCGGCAACGACGCTGTTCTTGAGACCCAACGGGTTGCCCAGGGCGAGCACGCTTTGACCCTGCTTCACGGAGTCGGAATCGCCGAGCTCGAGTGGCGGCAGGCCGTTGGCGTCAATCTTCACGAGCGCCAAATCGAGCTGTCGATCGAAGGCCTGCACGGCGGTGGCCTCGAATTGCCGGCCGTCGGCCAATTGCACGCGCACGCCGCGCCCCTCGCCGATCACGTGGTAGTTGGTGGCAATCAGACCCTCGGGCGAAATCACGAAGCCCGATCCCAACGCGTCGCGCCGACCGTCGCGGCTGGGCGAGGTGATGACGGCCACCGACTTTCGCACGCGCTCGGTGAGCTCTTCGACCGAGACGGGCGATTCTTGCGCAACCTCATCGGCGGTCGCGATGCACGCTGAGCCCAGCGTGCAGGCCACTGTCAACAGTGCGATTCGTAAACCGGTCATCGATGTCTACCGTTTCGGGCCGATCAACTCGACCATGTTGCCGTCGGGATCACGGACCACCGCCAGGGTCATGCCCGCAGGCAGGCCGGCCGGCAGTGGCACCGGACCCTTGGCCAGCGGTTTGACGCCGGCCTTCGTCAAGCGATCGAGTGCTGCGGTGGCGTCGGCCACGTAAATCGTCAAGTAGCGAAAGCCTAATTGCGAGTGGACGTACGTCGTGTCGGTCTTTTTGCTGCCGGCACCGGGCACCTCCATCAGCTTCAATTTCGTGGCCGTTGGACCGTCACCCAAGACGAGCACGTGGATGTTGAGCGTCTGGTCGTCCAGCCCGGCATCGGCACAGAACTCGGCCGAAACTGAGAAGCTCGGCGCTTCTTTGAAGCCGATCGCCTCGGTGTAAAACTTGACGCTCTTGGCGGCGTCGCTGACCACCGTGCCCAGATCGATCGTGGTCTTGGCAAAATCGCTCTTGTCCGCAGCCATGCCCGTCGAACCGGCCGCCGCGACGAGGATCATGGCCGCAATACTCCGCGCGCGAAAAGTAAACCGTTGCATGGTTGTCGTTCTCCCATGAGGAAAGAAGTTCAAGTTAGACCAATTTGCACTGGTGATACAGCTTAGAAGTGTGCCACTGGCTCT
>CAZUPX010000784.1:0-1972 GCA_964622155.1 uncultured Planctomycetaceae bacterium
AATTTCCCGATATCACGTTGCCGGCGCCCGGTGCTGTGCCGCCAATAAGATTGTTGGGCGCATTAGAGATTCGTATGCCGTCGCGCAGGTTTCGAATTGCGTACGTGCCGGTGATGTCGGTGCCGATGTAGTTTCCCTGCACCGTGCTCCCGCCTTGGGTGCTGATGTTGACGCCATCGGTCCCATTGCCCGAGATGATATTCCGCGCACCGGGAGTCGTGCCGCCAACGATATTGTTCGGTGCGCCGTTAAGAGCGACGCCAAATTGACCGTTTCCCAGAGCCGCGGTTCCGCCTGCATTGGTCCCCACCAGATTGCCTTCCACGATATTGCCCGTGGCGCTGAAATTGACGATCTGGACGCCGTAAATGCCATTACCGGAGATTACATTTCCGGCGCCGGAAGCCGCGCCGCCGATGCGGTTGTTCACGGCCCCTTCGATGTACACTCCATAAGAGTTCGGCGCAGCTACAAGTCCATCCGTCCCGAGATAGCTGCTCACCACGACATTTCCGGATGCCGCGGTGCCACTGATCAAGATTCCTTGAAAAAAGGTCCTGATCTGCAATGCTCCCACTTCATTGTTGGCCGAAGTAATCTTCAATCCGGCGGTCCCGCTACCGGTGCCAGGTCCTTGGAGGACCACGACGGGCGCGCCTGCATATCCAGGCGCCGTCGTTCCATCAATGGTCGTTCCCCCCGTGCTGTCGCTTAGCGCAGGCAACTGGCTCAGCACATTGATCGTCCCCGCCACGGCAAAGCCGATTGTGTCCGGGCCCGCGTTGGCGTTGGCCTGGGCGATCGCGTCGCGCAGCGTGTCCGTGCCGCTGTCGGCCAGGCTGGTAACGCTGAAGGTCGAGAGAACGCGGCGATTTTCCAGCAGTTCAGCGAGCGACCGGCGGTAGAAAGGCGATTGCGCAAGCGCAAGCCGGCGCGTTGGCGCCAGCGCCGGGCGAATTCGGTTCTTGCGGCGACCACGAGAAGCTGTGGCAGGCGAGCGAAACATAACGATCCTCCGGTTGAATTGCACTGAACGAAGCTACGAGCGAAGGGCGACGCTACTCTGTTACGTTCACGGGCACGTGCGGCCGGAAAAAGAAGAGGCTACCCTCCACTCCGTCTTGAATGGCGTCAGCCAAACCAATCGCGAAAAGTGAAGGCCGACGTTTCCCATTTGGGGTGAGCTTGAATCCGATCCAGGCTCGGAAGGGTCGCAATCGTACCATCGCGTGCCAAACGCGCATCTAGCAAAAAGTCGCTTTCGCGTATCAGCAGATGGGTTGCTAGCGGCGTTTCGCTCGGAGCCCGCTAAGCTAGCAACCAGTCTATCTGATTCAACAGGCTGCTATCGCACGGTGAATTTTTCGCCGACGGCCTCGGTTGGTTGGATCCCAGCGGCCAGGCGACCGACATCGGCAGATGGAATTTCACCGCCGGCCGACAATCCCGCGCACCTCGCCTCGCGGCCGTCGCACAAGCGCAAAAAAAAGCCGGCTATGCGGATGCGTAACCGGCTGCGATCGTTCAATTGTGCTGAGGCGGCGTATCACGAGGTCTACACGACCTTGGTCAAACCCGGAACTGGCATCGGGTAAAGGCCGTTGGCATCAGGAAGTGACTTGGGCGTGGCGTCGAACGAAAACTCGTTGGGCGCCAGATTGATCTCGGAGTTGATCGCCTTGTCCCACGTGATTTCCTGGCCGCTGTAGGTGCACATCCGGCCGAGGATGGCCGTCATCGAGCTGTGGGCGCCCCACTCGGCCTCGTTGATCGGCTTGCCCGCACGGATACTTGCAAACAGGTCGTCGTGCTCGACCTGGTAGGGGTCGGGCGTCTCTCCGCGGTAGCGCCAGGCGTCGCCGCCGGCTACTGCGATCCGCCCGGCTCCGATGTTGGCTGTGCCTTTGGTGCCATGCGCGTGTTCGGACACGCTGTTCCAGCAACCGGGGATGTGGCGGCACTGGCTGAACAT
>CAZUPX010000785.1:0-2982 GCA_964622155.1 uncultured Planctomycetaceae bacterium
ATACGCTACACAAGCCACCGCTGCCATCGCCAGCAGCAGCACCCGCAGCGAAAAACGAAGTGGAAGGAAACGCTTCATGCTCCGCCTACCCCAGTCGTGAGGCAGGATTTCGTCCCTACTCGACCGTAACACTCTTGGCCAGGTTTCGCGGCTTGTCGACGTCGCAGCCGCGCAGCACCGCGATGTGATAGGCCAATAGCTGCAGCGGGATGATCGTCACGATCGGCTGCACGAAATCGTCAACGGTGGGCACTTCGATCACGTCGTCGGCCAGGTCGGCCACGCGCGTGTCGCCCTCGCCCACGACCGCGATCACCGGGCCACCGCGGGCTTTGATCTCCTCCAGGTTCGACATCACCTTGTCGTACACGAAGCCCTGTGGGATCAGTACCACGCTGGGCGTGTGCTCGTCGACCAGTGCAATCGGCCCATGCTTCATTTCGGCCGCCGGATAACCTTCGGCGTGGATGTAGCTGATTTCCTTGAGCTTCAGCGCCCCCTCGAGCGCCGTGGGAAAGTTGTATTGCCGGCCGAGGTACAGAAAGTTGTTCGCGTGGCAGTACTTGGCGGCGACGCGCTTCACCACGTCATCGGTTTGGAGTGCCCGTTGGACGTGCTGCGGCAGTTCCTGCAGCCGCTCGATGATGCGCATGCCCGCGTCGTAACCGACGTTTCGCAATCGACCAAAGTACAAGGCGAGCATGGCCAGCGTGACGCATTGCGACGTGAAGGCCTTGGTCGATGCCACGCCGATCTCGGGTCCGGCGTGCAGGTAGATGCCGCCGTCGGCCGCTTGGGCAATCGAACTGCCCACCACGTTGCAGATGGCCAGCGTCGGGTGTCCCTTGCGTTTCATCTCACGCAGCGCCGCCAGGGTGTCGGCCGTCTCGCCGCTTTGCGTGATGGCAAACACCAGCGTGCTGTTGTCCATCGGCGGGTTGCGATACCGCAGCTCGCTGGCGTACTCGACTTCGACCGGAATCTGGGCCAGGTCTTCCATCAGATACTCGCCGACCAGGGCCGCGTGCCAACTGGTGCCGCAGGCGGTGAGCAGGATGCGATTGACACTCCGCAACTGCTGAGGCGACAGGTTGAGCCCGCCGAATACGGCCGTCGCTTCGTCCAAGCTTAGCCGGCCCCGCATGGCGTTTTTGATGGCCTCGGGCTGCTCAAAGATTTCCTTGAGCATGTAGTGCGGGTAGCCGTCGAGCGTGACGTCGTCGGCCACGATGTCAAGCACGCGAACGGTGTGCGGCACGTGCACCTGATCGCGATCGATGACGCGCAGCGAGTCGGCGGTGACCACGGCCAATTGATGGTCGGCCAGGTACACGATCTTGTCGGTATGGCCGGCCAAGGGCGAGCCGTCGCTGGCGACAAAATGTTCGCTCTCGCCCACACCTACCACCAAGGGGCTGCCAAGCCGCGCGGCAATGATCACGTCGGGATAGTCGCGAAACAAGATCGCCAACCCGTATGTGCCTTGCAGTTGTGCGAGGGCGCGGCGAACCGCCGCCACCAGCGGGCGATGCTCGGGCGCGATTGCCGAGTCTTGAACGGAGCCATGCGGCGCCCCCTGACCGCGAGGCGTTTGACTGGTCAATTGCTCGTCCAGGCAACTGGCGATCAAGTGGGCGATCACCTCGCTGTCCGTTGCCGAGTGAAACAGGTAGCCTTCGCTCTCGAGCCGCGCCTTGATCGGGCGGAAATTTTCGATCACACCATTATGAACCACGGCCACGGCCGAATCGCCGCCGATGTGCGGATGGGCGTTGATGTCGGTGGCGGGCCCGTGTGTCGCCCAGCGCGTGTGTCCGATGCCAACGTGCCCGCGGGCCGGAACTTCGCCCAGCTTATGAGCCAGGTTGTCCAGGCGGCCGGCACGTTTGGTGACGACCAATTTGCCGTGGTCGATCATGGCGATGCCGGCACTGTCATAGCCGCGATATTCGAGCCGGCGGAGACCTTCGATGAGAAGGTCCGCGGCGCCACGCGGTCCGATATAACCGACGATTCCACACATCTTGCGAGGGGCTCTGCGGGCTGTTGGCGTTCAGGGGCCGTGGGGACGATCACAGGTCAGCCCGTGCGAGCGGTGCACGACCGGCCGCCGGGGTTGAGCTGTTTCGGGCCGCCAATTCCCAGTCAAAACAGCACCCTTAATCCTAGCATACGCGTCGCAAGTTTCGATGGACAAAGAATTTCGTCCCCTCAACTCGATCGCCCTAGATTCACGATTCGATGCTAATCCTCCTGATCGCTCTTTCACGGCAAATGGCCGATCGGCTACAAAGTAGGCCGAAATTCGACTTGGTGTGAGTCAGGGAGGATTGTGCCAGTGGCGCTGCCAGCAGCACGGTTACGCATCCGTTCGACCAGTTTCGTGGTGATTCCGGCCCGCCTGGCCTCCACGCGGCTGCCGCGCAAGCTGCTGCTGGCCGAAACCGGCAAGTCCCTGCTGCAGCACACATACGAGGCGGCAAGCCGCGCGGCGCGACCGTCGGGCTTGTGCGTGGCGGCCGATCACGAGGAGATCGCCGCGGCGGTTCGCCAGTTTGGCGGCGATGTGCACCTGACCAGTCCCGATTGCGCTAGTGGCACCGACCGCGTGGCCGAGATCGCCCGCCGGCTGGACGGAGTCGATATCGTTGTCAACGTGCAGGGGGACGAACCGGAATTGGCCGGCGGCTCGATTGATCGGGTCATCGAGCTATTGGAAGAAGACCCGGCGATGGTTATGTCGACGCTGGCCACGCCGATCCGAAGCCGCCAGCAGTTCGAGGACCCCGCCTGCGTCAAAGTCGTGTTTGACGAGCGCGGCCGGGCCCTGTATTTCAGCCGCAGTCCAATTCCGCACGCGCGCGCCTGGAGCGATGACCTGCTGACCGCCCAGGTGCCGCACTTCTATCAGCACGTCGGCTTGTACGCTTATCGCCGCGATTTCCTGTTGCGGCTGGCCGAATTGCCGCGCACGCCACTGGA
>CAZUPX010000786.1:0-2048 GCA_964622155.1 uncultured Planctomycetaceae bacterium
GTCCTGTCCAGATTTCCGAGACCGGCTCTGACCGAAAGACGACGGTCTGCGAATAGGCCTTGCATGACTTACGCTTTGTCAATCGCCTATCTCCGTTAGTGGCACCAAGCAGACGTCCAACGCCTCAACACGCTACGTCCACTTCACGCGCAGAAGCGGACTCAGGGGAGGCAGATAGCTCTTCTTGCGCAAGCCCCCGGCGGCTACCAGCACACCATAGGCGCCGGTTTGATGGGGATTGAACCCACGACCCGTATCTTGGGAACTTCGGCACGGCACTGAACCACCGACCGCGAATCAAGGAGTTTGTCTCCTAGATGCGATGAAGCCCCACACCAATAGGATTAGGATTGCGCCCAGGGTCGCGCCAATAAACCCTGTCGCCTGGCCTTCTTGATACCAACCTAGAGCCTGACCAAGGTAGGTCATGACGAAGGCTCCTGCGATCCCCAAGAGTGTTGTGAGGATGAAGCCCTGAGGTTCATGTGTGTCGCCTGGGGTTAGAAACTTAGCTAAAACACCAGCGACGAAGCCGATCACGATAGTCCAGAGTATCCACATTTCCATCTCCCCCGATAAGCCACGCGGCCAGATCAACGTACTCCAAAAGTGGGCGAGACCGGCGCAACAAAGAAGCCACCGGCCTGAAGTGACGGGGATAGGGTTATTTGTAGAACGCGCGATGGCCGCCGCATCTTGCTGCGACAATGGAGCGGATGAGCGCCACTCCCCACCCTATGCCAGTTATACCACTGGCAGAATTTCCTGACTCGGCGGGGATTCACGAATCACACGCGGTGTGATTCAAGATGGCAAAGGAGATTTGCCATGGGCTCTGCCGTTCCCCTTCGCTCGGATTTTGACGCCGTTTCGCTTCGCCGTCTTGCGAAGCGATGCACGGACAACCGCCAGATACGCCGATTGCTGGCGTTTGCTGCGGTCTATGACGGGATGAACCGCACCGAGGCCGCCCGCGTTGGCGGCATGGACCGCCAGAGCCTGCGGGACTGGGTGCATCGTTTCAACGAGGAAGGACCGGAAGGCCTGACCAACCGGAAGGGCGCCGGCCGGCCGCGGCTCTTGAGCGATGAGCAGATGCAGGAGCTGTCCGAGATCGTGGAGACGGGGCCTGATCCTTCGCGGGGCGGTGTCGTGCGCTGGCGGCGCATCGACCTGGTCAGGGTGATTGAGGAACGGTTCGGTGTTGTGTGTTCCGAGCGGGTCATTTCCGACTATCTGGAAGAACTCGGCTTCTCCCACATCTCCGGCCGTCCGAAGCATCCCGGCCAGGATGGGCGGGTGATCGAGGCCTTTAAAAAAACTTCGCCGTCACGCTTGCCGCCCACATAGGCCACCTGCCGCAAGACACACCGATCGAGGTCTGGTTCCAGGATGAGGCGCGCCTGGGACAGAAGAACGGGCGTGTTCGCATCTGGGCCAGGAAGGGTACGCGGCCGCCTTTGCCTGCCGACCAGCGCTACGAGAACGCCTATCTCTTCGGCGCCATCTGTCCGAAGCGGGGAACGGGGGCTGCTCTGATGCTTCCCAAGGCCAACACGCACGCCATGCAGTTGCATGTCGACGAGATCAGCAAATATGTCGCCCGCAAGGCCCATGCCGTGGTGCTGATGGACCGTGCCGGATGGCACAGGGCGGGTGATCTCGAGGTTCCCAAGAACCTCACCATCATCCTCTTGCCGTCACGTTCGCCCGAGTTGAACCCGGTGGAGAATGTCTGGCAGTACCTGCGCGCAAACTTCCTCTCAAACCGCGTGTTCGAAAGCTACGAGGCCATACTCGATGCTGGATGCGACGCCTGGAACCAGCTCATCGACAGACCCGACGTCATCACCTCAATCGGCATGCGCAAATGGGCCCACGATGGTCAATAAAATCTGCCGCTGGTATAAGGGCCCGTTTGAGCATTGCCGAACTCCAACATCCTTTTCCTTGCGCTTTCGATGGCGTCGAACTCCTTGGTGCGTTTCAGCATCCGGACTGCGCAGCCGTCGGCATCAAACTCCATGTTCTTGAGCAGTGGCTGGAGG
>CAZUPX010000787.1:0-5606 GCA_964622155.1 uncultured Planctomycetaceae bacterium
CTTCAAGTTCGTCACGGAAAAGAAAGCCAAGGTCTATCTGCAGCGAGTATTCGACAACTCGACGACGACCCGTGGCACCAATGGTCCCTACAACGTCGACAAGATGATGGCTGGCGTTTACGGCGGTGAGCCGGGCGCAGCACTGATGCTCTTCCGCACCTATCCCCGGGTGGCCTTTTGGGAGCAAATTCACGATTCGATTCCGTTCTATACCGATAGCGGCCGCTTGGCCGGCTATTGCGACCTGCCCGAGGCCATCGAGTTCGGCGAGAACTTAATCGTTCACCGCGAGGCCGTCGAAGCCACCCCGTATTTGCCCAACGTGATTGTTTCCACAAGCCCCTTTATTCGGCCGGTCGACTTCGGTATCCCGCAGGACACAATCGATCCCGACCTGAGGCAGGTGCGGAACATAAAAATGCCGTGGAGCGAGGTCAAGAAGACTGTCAATCCGCTTTGGCAGCAGGGCTATCGATTCTTCTGTTGCACGCCGAAGAGCCGACACTCGACGCATTCATCGTGGTCGACGGTTGATTGGCACTGGATTTGGAGTGACAGTTTTGGCGACCCGCACCGAACCGACAAGCGCGCGCCGGGGGTCGCAGATCGGCAAATTCAGATTAACCCCGCCGCAGCCGAAGCCTTGGGCCTGAGAGAAGGCGACTACGTCTACGTTGATGCTAACGAAGTCGATCGCCCGTACATCGGTTGGAAAGACGACACGGGTCCGCGGCATAAGGCATTTCGCTGCCTGGTGCGCGTCATTGTGAATAGCGGGCTGCCCTACAACTTCTCAATCATGAAGCACACGGGCTGGATCGCAACGGAGCGCTCGGTCAAGGCTCACGAGTCGCGATCTGACGGCCGAGCACTGGCTGCCGAGACCGGCTACCAAGCCAGCTATCGTTACGGCTCGCACCAGAGCATTACCCGTAATTGGATGATGCCGATGCACCAGACCGACACGCTGTTTCACAAGAAAACAGGCAGCATGGGCTTCACATTCGGTTTCGACGTCGACAACCACGCCATCAACACGGTCCCCAAGGAAACTTTGGTGCGCATCACAAAGGCCGAAGATGGCGGGCTCGGTGGCAAGGGCGTGTGGAAGCCCGCCACGACCGGTTACGGGCCATCGGGTGCCAGTTCCCAAAACCAGCTCTATTTGACCGGGGCCCTCGTCCGGATTGAGGAGTGAACCGCGTGGAACCAACAGCCGACAACTTTGTTCCAAAGGTTCACCCGGCCACTCGGCCAGTGGAGCCCGACGACCCCATGAACCTCTATGCAGTCGAGGTTCCGGGCGACCCCGAATTGATGCTCCGTTTATTGGTCGAAGAGTATGCCCGGATGGGCTGGGGCCTCGACGCGTTGGTTGGCCTGTTCCGCGATCCATTCTACGTGGCTGCGCACGGCCTATGGCTGCACTATGGCGAGGAGGAATTGAGGCGGCGCCTGAGCGATCTATTGCAACGCGTGGGCATCGTTCGCACGAAAACGACGATTGGTGTTCCACCGTCCGAACGTCTGGTCCAGATTGATCTCTCCACGGTAGCGAAAGGAAGTGCCGACCATGACTGAGGTCTACAACTGGCAACTCGGTCGCAACATGAGCTATCCCTACGAGGCTCATTACCCCGAGTGGCAATTTGCCTTCGTCTTCAATCCGAATCGCTGCATCGGTTGCCAGACGTGCACCATGGCTTGCAAAAGCACCTGGACTTTTTCCAAGGGGCAAGAACTTTTCTGGTGGAACAACGTTGAGAGCAAACCCTTCGGTGGATATCCGCAGAACTGGGATAGCAAGCTGCTGAACATGCTCGAACAAGCCAACCCAGGCAAGCAGGTTTGGAATATTTCCGAGAAGGAGCCCGAGCAGAAGCCATACGGAACCTTCCAGGGGATGACGATCTTCGAAGCGGCCGAAAAACTGCCGGGACCGGAGGGGCCTCAAGCCGCGCTCGGTTACCTGCCGACCGACGACGAGTGGCGGCATCCGAATATCCACGAAGACACGGCGGCCGGCGGACAGTTCACGCAAGATGGTCAGTATGGCGGCTCGGCGCAGTTGCCTGAACACAAAGTGTGGTTCTTTCACCTGGCGCGGATTTGCAACCATTGCACTTATCCGGGTTGCTTGGCCTCATGTCCGCGACAAGCGATCTACAAGCGGCCCGAAGACGGCATCGTGCTGATCGATCAAAGTCGCTGCCGCGGTTATCGCAAGTGCGTCGAGGGTTGCCCATACAAGAAGGCCATGTACCGGCCAACCACGCGCACCAGCGAAAAGTGTGTAGGTTGTTTTCCGCGTATCGAGGGCAAAGATCCGACGATCAGTCCGACCGGTGCCCCGGCCGAGACGCGCTGCATGGCGGCTTGCGTGGGAAAAATCCGCCTGCAAGGTCTAGTGAAGAAGAATCCAGACGGCACCTGGGCTGACGACCCCAGAAACCCGCTGCACTATCTGATTCGCCAGCGACAAGTTGCGTTGCCCCTTTATCCACAGTTCGGCACGGAGCCGAACGGCTACTATATTCCGCCACGCTGGGTGCCGCGCAACTACCTCATTCAAATGTTCGGTCCGGGCGTCGACCACGCCATCGAGCAATACAGCTGCCCGGACCGAGAACTGCTGGCTGTGCTGCAGCTGTTCCGCGCCAACCAGCAGATCATCTTTCGCTACGAGATTGAGGAAGGTCCCAAAGTAGGTGAATTGGAAGTCACGATGCCCTCGGGCGAAGCGAAAGTGCAGGAGCTGTTCAACGACACGGTGATCGGATTCAACAAGCTCGGCGAAGAGGTCGTCCGCGTAACGATCGAGGAACCAACCTTTGAGCGGCCGGCCGAATCTCACGTGAATTCGATCTAGAGGGGGTGTGAAATGGGAATCATGCATGCCAAACCAAGCGAAGCAATCAGCGTTGCACCGCTCGGGCCGGCTTTGTCGCAGGCCAGAACGACAGCCCTGGTGAAAACCGATTCACTGGAGGTCCTACGGCTAATCGTTCCCGCGGGCAAGGAGATTGCCAGTCACCGTACCCGAGGAGAGGTCACGATCCAGTGCCTTGAAGGGGAAGTGGGGATCATCGTAAATGGAGTCACAGAAGCCCTCTCGGCAGGTCAACTGCTGTACTTGAGCAAGCACGAATTGCACGCAGTGCATGGGATCCGAGACGCATCCTTGCTCGTTACGATTCTGCTGGCTTAATCACGAATGCTTCCGAGAAAACAGGTTCAGGAATTCCAACGACAGGATTGCTCCCATGAATCGAACTGCCGACTGCGTTCAGCCGGAAGCTAACGGCGAGACCTTCGATGGCGCGTTGTGTTTTGCGCGGCAGTCGTTGTACCGCTTCGCGGCATTGACACTGGTCGATCCCCGTCGCGGCACGTGGGAGCAGCTTTCGCATCGGTCGACCACACAATTGGCCCGAGAGGCTGCCGCCCTAGTGCGCGGCGAACCGGCCGCTGAAGTCCACCCGCTGGGTTTGGGTGAACGCCCGCTTGCGGATCTCGACCCTGCCGTGGTCTTGTCAAGGCTGCCGGCCGACGCGGACGCGTTGAATGCTGCTTACGAGCAAACGTTTGGCTTGCTGGTATCGAGCAATTGCCCTCCCTACGAAACCGAGTACATCAACAGCAAGTTCACCTTTCAGCGTTCCCAGGGGCTGGCGGATATTGCCGGCTTCTATAGCGCGTTTGGGCTCGAACCGTCGTCGGCTCATCCGGAACGTCATGACCACCTGGCTTTGGAGCTTGAGTTTATGGCGTTTCTGTTGGGGCTCGAGCGGACGGCTGCCACAAGTGACAACGCCGATCGCGTCGAGCGCAGCACCATTTGCCGCGACGCACAGCGGAGGTTCTTGGCCGAACACCTGGTTTGGTGGGTCCCGACGTTCGCACGCTTGTTGAGCAGGCAGGATCCGGGCGGGTTCTACGACGCGATATCGCAGTTCCTTGCCGCATTGATGACCGCGGAGCGGGCGCTAGCCGGAATTCCAGCGCCACTGGGGCAGGTCGCTCCCAGTACTGTGGAGCGCCCCGAGGAGTGCTCGGGGTGTCTGCTGAACGTGGAATCTGAACTGTGAACATGATTGGCAATGGCCCGCGATTAAGACGAGGCTGCGAGTTTGAGAACAATCCGATAACGAATTGACGGAGAACGTCATGAATATCAGCAGAAGATGCCTGATTTATTCGGCCATCAGTTTTATGGCCCTCTTGCCGGGCGCTCTCATGGCGGAAGACGGATGGGCCACGCTGAAGGGGCGATTCGTCTACGACGGAGCGCCACCGGCAGCAAAGTCTCTCGATACCTCCGGAAAAGACTCCGAAGTTTGCGCGAAGCACAAGATTCCCGACAACTCGTTGCTGGTCGATTCCGCCTCTAAGGGAATCGCGAACGTCGTCGTCTTTGCGCGCAAAACGTCCCGCGTCCACGACTCACAGCAAGAGGCGGCCAAGGACAAAGCCGTGTTTGATCAAAAAGAGTGCGTGTTCTTGTCGCATATCTTGCCGGTACGTGTTGGTCAGGCCCTGGTAATCAAAAACAGCGACCCAGTTGGTCATAACACGAATATCAGCCCGTTGGCTGACGTCGCCATCAATCCTTTGTTGCCGGCCAACGGTCAACTCGAGCACAAGTTCACTCGTCAACAGGCCCTTCCCATCGCAGTCACGTGCAACATCCATCCCTGGATGAAGGCTTATATTCTACCCCGCAACGATTCCTACATTGCCGTTTCGCGGGCCGACGGCAGTTTTGAGATCGCAAATCTCCCGGCAGGAGAGGAAATTGAATTCCAGGCTTGGCACGAACGGGCTGCGAGTGCTCAAGGAGCCTTCGAGGCCAAGCAGGATTGGGCCAAGGGCCGATTCAAGCTCAAGCTGAAGGCAGGGGAAACCAAGGATCTAGGGACCATCGCGGTGAGCGCGAGGGCCTTCAAATGATACAAGCAGCTTCAGAGAGCACGCGCACGATGGAGACCGCAATGGGCCGGCTTGTTGCAGTATGCGTCTCGCGCGGGAGCATTCCGAAACGTATGCTGACCACCGTCCAAGTGACGACGGACGGCTTACAGGGTGATGGCCATGCGCACGCGAAGCACAATCGCCCTGAGCGAGCCGTCAGTCTGTTCGACCTCGAAATCCTCACGCACTTGCAGAAAGAGGGATTTCCGCTGTACCCCGGCGCGATCGGCGAGAATCTGACGGTGGCAGGCCTGCATGTGCAAAGGTTGCCGCCCGGGACTCTTCTTGAAATCGGCAACGTGTTACTCCGACTCGAGGAGGCACGCAAGCCATGTTACGTGTTGGATGCCATCAATCCCTTTTTGAAAGATGTGATCGTCGGCCGCTGCGGCTACATGGCCTCCGTGGTGCAAGGAGGCCTGATCGAACCAGGAATGAGAATTGCTCAGATATCCGAAGAACAAATATGTGCATGCTCTGTACCGCCCGCGGCGAGTCAACAATAGGCTTTCGGTGACGACACTTGAATTGATCCTATGCCTGGCGACTTCGCTGAGGGTGTTCTCCATGCTGCTGTATCCACCCCACCGCTCAAAAACGAGCAGGGGCGCTTAGAACCGCCAGATACTCCCCAG
>CAZUPX010000788.1:0-1791 GCA_964622155.1 uncultured Planctomycetaceae bacterium
CGGTCGCGTCGTCGAGGCGCAGGCCGACGAGTTGGCGGGCGACGACTTGGCGGGAACGCATGCGCTCGACGACTTCCTGGCCTAGATAACAGCCCTTTTGGTAGTTCACCGCCCGATCGAGTTGGCGCGTCTCGGCGGGGAGATACTCGTCCGTAATCTCATGCCCAGGCCAGGGAATCCCGGCCTCGATGCGCCGGACCTGCACGGCATCATCTCCGATGGGGATTGCGCGGTGCCGGTCAAGCAGAATGCCGCGGAATTCGACGGCGCGGTCTGTGGGGACGAATAGTTCAAGGGCGAAGGGGCCGCAGAAATCGTGGCGGATCAACGGCACGACCACCCCGCGCGATTCGATCTGCGAAAGCCCCAACATCGGCATGGCTGATGCGTTGGCTGCGCCGAGTTCGGTTAGGAGCGACATGGCCCCGGGACCGACAAGCCCGAAACGCACGAACTCTGCGCTGCGATCGACAACTGTCACATCTTCGGTGATGGCGTATTTTGAGAAATGCTTCTTGGCCGTCTCCAAGAAGCGGCGATCCAAGTCCAACCAAATCGACTCGGCCCGGACCAGCATGTTCACGTCGAACAGAATCCGGCCCTGAACGTTCAATGCGAACGCGTAGTTGCCCTCGTTGCGGCCGAGATTTTTCACTTGATTGGTGGTGAGATTGTGCAACCAAGTTGCCCGATCGGTCCTAGTAACCTCCAAAAGCGCGCGATACGAACGATCCACGATCGCCGCCCCGGCAACGATCGCCCGGTATTCGTCTTGCAATTGCATCGCGGCACAATCCTCCTGAGCGTTATGACCCCAACTGGAAACAAGGATAGACCCGACGAGACGAGGCAACAATCAACATCCCCTCCGCTACTTTTTATAGCCCTATAAGTGCTTTTATGGCATGATGTTACGAACGGTGCCCATAAAACCTACGTTTTCTGGTGCGTTTGCACAAATAGAGGCCCAAGGGGGGTTGATATAGTACCGATTTAGTGCTATATGGTAATAGGACGCGGCTTTTGGGGCCGCTCTGGATAGGGTCAACAAGATGCTGGCACTGACCAAAAAGACGGATTATGCCTTGATCGCGCTATCCTACCTGGCTAGGCGGGTGGAGAGTGTAATGAGCGCTCGCGAGATATCGAATGCGTCGCGGGTGCCCCTGCCGATCTTGACAAACATTCTGAAGACGCTTGCCCACGCAGGCATGGTGATCAGCGAGCGCGGCTCGGCCGGCGGCTACAGTCTGGCGAAGCCTGCGGAGTGCATCAATCTGCACGAATTAATCTCGGCCATCGAAGGGCCGTTTCACTTCGTGCAATGCGTCTCCGCCGGTCCGGACTCGCACCGTACTCCGTGCGAATTGGAGTCCTGCTGTTCGATCCGCCAGCCGGCCCATCGTATCCATGGTCGGCTCAAGGAGTTTTTGGAGAGTGTTACGCTGGCCGAGCTCGTGGATGACCATACGGTCTCCGTCGGCCTGCAATTGGTTCATCGAGAGCCCGTGCCTTTGCGACAGATGCCTGTCAGGGAGTTCGCATAATGAAGTCCGTCTATCTGGATAATAACGCCACGACGCCGGTTGATCCGCGCGTGCTCGACGCCATGCTGCCGTACTTCCGCGAGAACTTCGGCAACGCCGCCAGCCGTAACCATCGTTACGGGTGGGTCGCGGAAGAGGCGGTAGATAAGGCCCGCGAACAGGTCGCCAAGGTGATCAACGCCAGCAGCAAGGAAATCATTTGGACCAGCGGCTCGACGGAGGGCAACAACACGGCCATCCTCGG
>CAZUPX010000789.1:0-2631 GCA_964622155.1 uncultured Planctomycetaceae bacterium
CGACGCGTCGCGATTGGCGAATCCTGATGTCGTGCATGCGGATTTCTCGAACTTCCGGGGCTGCTGATGATCGCTCGGGCAAACAACACGAACGGTCACGCCGGCGACAGGCTGCCTGCGGAAATCGTCGACCAGGTGTTCGAGCTTGACCGTGATCGCTTCGAGCGGCGGCGGGATCGCGAGGCGGGGTCGACTTATGCTGCCGGCACGGTCGACCGGATGAACCCGTTGCCCCAGGGCATCGATCCGCTGGGGACTGATGCCGACTACCACTACCGCACCGAGTTCAATTACTTCCTGATGGTCGAGCGGGCCCGCACGGCGGTGCGGAACCATCCGCTCGTCGAACAAGGCGTGAACCGGCTGCTGGCCAACATGCGGCTCGACGAGATGACGCTCGACGTGTCGAGCGGCGACCCGACGGTCGACGCTGACCAGAAGGCGTTCTGGTACGAATGGTGTGACGACCCGCGACAGGTCGACTATGAGGGTCGGCGGACGCTGCCGCAGATTGCCCGGCAATCGTTCTTCTCCCAGGTCGTCGACGGCGACATTCTCCACCTGCCGCTGGACGATGGCTCCATCCAAACCTGGGAAGCCCACCACATCCGCAACCCCTGGGGCCGCTATTCGACGGGCTCGGACAGCAACGGCATCGTGCATGGGGCCGAAGTGTTCAACGGCCGCACGGTTGCCTACTGGATCACGCCGCGACACCTGACTCACCATCAATCGGCCCGGCGGGGCGAGTCGCGCCGGTTCCCGGTGTTCGACCCCGAAGGGAACGCGATCGCGTTCTGGCTCGGCTTCACGCATCGCTTCATGCAGCGGCGCGGCATCAGCCGGCTTTCGGCACCGCGCGACGCGATGAATGGCTTCGATGACGTCAACTACGCTCACATCATGTCGGCGAAACAGCGGTCGAAGATCGCCATGATCCTGGAGAGCATGCAGCCGCTCGCGCCGCAGTTGCCGCTGGGCGGCGGCGGAAAGATTCCGCAATCGGGCGGTCGCTACCTGAGCAACGAGGCCGGGCTGGGTGTCGAGTCGATCGTCGTCGAGCAAGTGGGTGGGCCCGCGCAAATCATCAAGGCCCCGGCCGGCTACAAGATGCAGGGATGGAATGCCAACATCCCGACGCCATCGTTCTTCGAGCATGCGGCGCTGATGCTGACCATGCTGGCGGTCAACCTCGACCTGCCGCTGATGTTCCTGTTGCTAGACGGGTCGCTGGTGAACTTTCACGGCGGACGGATGACGTTCGATCAGGTAAAGCTGCGGCTCGAGCAATTGATCAGCGACCAGATCGCCGGGTTCTACGCGCCGATCTATCGGTGGAAGACCCGCCAGCGGATCACGCCGGGCAGCCCGCAGTTTGACCCGGCTCTGTACAACGCTGTGCAGCGCGGGGCCAACCCGTTCAGTTTCCTGTTCCGGCCGAAAGGCTGGCCGTACGTGAAGCCGCTCGAGGATGCTGCGGCCGAGGACCTGGCCGAGCGGCGGAACCTCAAAAGTCTGAAGTCGATTCTCGCCTCGCGGGGCGTTGACGAGGACGAACATCTTGCTGAGGTCGTCGCCGGCCGTGGCAAGTTCATCCGCGCATCGATCCGCGAGGCCCAAGCTATCGCGCAGGAGTTTCCTGACGTCGTGTCTCAGGACGAGCTGCCGCGACTGTGGCGCGAGTTGCGCTATGGCAACGAGGCCAGCGGCGTGCAATTGGCGGTGACCGCGGACACGACCACCGGTGATACCTCAGCCACGGCCGATGCCACAGGAGGCGAGCGTGGAGAGTGAATTCGTCCTGCAGCCTCGGTTCGAGCTCGATGTTCCGCAAATGTCGGACTACTTCGGGCTGTGGTGCATCGAGGAGGGGGCATTCCGATCGTTGGTGGATCGATTCAACGGCCTCAACCTGCACGCGCACTTCGCGTCGGCGTTGCCCAGTGATGCGGCCCGGCGGCAAAAGCAGCTAGATCTAAACGTGACGCCCGACGGAATCGCGATGCTGCAAGTCAACGGGCCCATGATGAAGAGTGTTTCGTCGCTGGGCGAGGGATCGAGCACCGTGCAGCTGCGACAGCAGTTGCGGGCCGCACGAAAGAGTCCCGATGTGCTCGGCGCGATGCTGATGATGGACACGCCCGGCGGCACGGCTCGGGGCAACCGCGATCTGGCGGACGAGGTCACTCGATTCGCCCAAGCCAAACCCATCTATTCGTATACCGAGGACCAGACGACTTCGGCTGGCGTCTCCGTCGCCAGCCAGGCATCCAAACGATTCGCCAACAATGACACAGCTTTGTACGGGGCGATGGGCACGTACTCGGTGCTGATGGATCAGAGCGGCATGGCCGAAAAGCTCGGCGTGAAGGTCCACGTGATTAAAGCCGGCCAATACAAGGGCATGGGCGAGCCCGGCACACCGATCAGCGAGGAGCAGCTCGTCGAGGCCCAGCGGATCGTCAACGCCCTGAACGAAGGATACCTGGAAACGATCGCCAGCGGCCTCGGCAAGCCCGTGGAAATGATCCGCTCGATTGCGGATGGCCGTGTGATCATGGCCCGCGACGCAGTAGGCATGGGCCTGCTCGATGGAGTTCAGACATTCGATGACACGTACGCGCAGCTTGT
>CAZUPX010000790.1:0-2083 GCA_964622155.1 uncultured Planctomycetaceae bacterium
CCAGGGCGTTGCCCTTGGGCTATTGTGTTCGACGCCTTCGGCGTTGAAGGGACAATCCTTGCCGGCAATTTTCATTGACAGTTGACAGTCGCGTCAGTACGCTGGCCCATACCAAATAGGGGGGCCGGAGTTCCATCCCGAGCGGCATAGCCTAGCGCCGGAATTATTGAGGGATATCAGCTCTGGCAGTCCGGGCGGCGAAGCGATGCGCTACGCTCGACTCATCTTTGAAGGGGCCTGATATGAATCGCAGATCGTGGCGTCGCTGGTTTGCAACCCCGGTGGTTTCCAAGCGAACGGCGGAGCGTCCAGACTTCGTCAAAGTGCACATGGAAGTTCTGGAACAGCGCTGGCTGTTGACGACTTCCCCCGTCTTCGTGAACGACAACTGGCACATGGACGCCGACCTGTCTCCTTATGGCGGCGTAGCCCAGATTGGTTTGTCGGTCGTCAACTTCAATGACTCCGTCAATCCGGGCGGCATCTCCGGCACCTACGGCGCCGACGCCTTTGGAATTATAACCAGCGACAACAACGGCCCCGTGTCGCCGACCTACGCTTTCGGCGCGAAATTGATCTACGATGCTATTCAAGGCACCGACATCGGCGGAAACTTGAATCTCTTGGAAGGTACTTACGCCGAGTCGGATATTGTCATCGACCATCCGCTGAGTCTAATCGGCGCGGGACAGAGCGGCCCCGCCCAGACTTTGATCGTGCCCGAAACCACCTCGGCTCAAACCGGCGTGGCGCTGGCGAACTTTGGCATCGGCACCCACTCGGGCATCCTCATTTATGCCGCCAACGTGACAGTGCAGAACATACACCTTGACGGCAGCGGCGGCACGGCCGCCGCCGGCTCGTTGAACTATCACCAGGGCATTACCACGCTGTATGACACGCAAGGCGGCGGGGCTTATTCGTCGCTGCGCAATGGCAGTATTTCTCCTATTCAGCTCGGCGACGTTCCCGATCCAGGGGGCCAACCGAATCGCTGCATACCATTCTTGTTGATTCAGGATGTGAAGGTCGAGAACACCTTTTGGCACGGCATCACGCTATCGGCGTTGGCCGGGAAGTCATTTGGGATCAGCGGCCCTGGCGCCCAGAACATGGTCCAGAACAGCACGGTGAACAACGTCGGCCCGGCCGGCGGGCAGGACTACGACCGGGTCGGCATTCTGGTGCAGAACTTGGATGACTATCCCAACAGCCACCCAGACCTGGGTTTCGTGCCCGCCGGTTCGATCTTCCAGTGCACGATCAATAACGCCGGCGTGGGCGCCGCCACAAGGATCTTTGGAACCCCGTCCTACGGAAGCTCGGCCAATGCGCGCAATCGGACCGGCATTACCTTCAACACGATCAATAGTGCGGTCACGATCGGCATCGACAACGAATATGTCGATGAGTTCAACAACGTGAAAGTGAATACGGTCAATTTCCAGCCGGGGAATGGCGCCGTGGGATTGCAAATCGTGCACTCCGACACCACGCGCTATAGCACCAACACCATCAACAACGCCCATATCGGGGTCAAGATCCTCGACTCTCCGCTGGGCCAGGGCGCGTATCCGATCTTCGGCGGGAGCACCGTTCTAAACGGACCGGGCACCGGCGAGGCCGGCTCGGTCGGCATTCTGGCCACCAATTCATCGAGCGCGCCGGAGACCAGCCTGGTCCTGGGTCTCGGGCTGACGGTGACCGGCTACCAGACTGGCGTCAAAATCGAACAGCCTTTTTCGACCGCCATGCAGTCGCACCTGGTCCTGGATCACCCAAGCATCAGCGGTAACGCGGTGGGCTACAACATCGCCGGCAACGTGCTGGTCGAAGGCGCGATGAGCACCACGGACCCCGTTATCGACCCCGGCGCCACGTTCGAGCCGGGTTTTTCAACCCAGTTGGCCCAATTCTACAACTCGATTTCGAACCAGCAGGTGTCGCCGGGGGCGACCACGGTCAACCTCACCCCGCCGGCGCCGAGTGGCATCGTGCCGATGGCTCCCACGGTCGATACGATCAGCACGGGCAACTTTACCCTCGACTCCTCATCGACGCTGCGGATCGACATCAACGGCAA
>CAZUPX010000791.1:0-3132 GCA_964622155.1 uncultured Planctomycetaceae bacterium
CGAGCTTACGGCATTGCATGCCTGGGCGCTCCCGACGAGAAGTGTTCCGATACGCTTCCACCCCAGGGTTCAACACGGATGCCGATCGAGGGGTGGAAGCGCGAAATTGGACTTGGTGAAAAGCCAGATGTGTCCTCACGCGACACTCCTTTCGATCATAATTCGGCAAATTGGGCAAAGCAACAAGCTTTAGCAGTCCCTGGCACTGGCCCCGATGTTGGGGGCCTTTTCCCCTGTAGCTGGCCTCTGTATGGCCGGGCTGAGTACAGCCGTGGGGCCGGCGGAGCTGGGGCGGGACTTCCACGGGGTCAAACACTCCGGCTACAGACGGCGGTTACCGTCAATCAGCCTGGTCCTGCTTCCGCAATTCCGTCGACGAGATTTCGTCCCGGAACCGTTCCTCGGGCACAGCCTGACAGAGCCGCTGAAGCGACGCGGGCAGCTCGAGGTTGTCCAGCGTGCGGAACGTTCCGTCCACCGTGCGGCCAAACACCAGGAACCGGCACCCGCGACTTGCGATCTCGGCAATGGCCGCCTCCATGGCAGTGGGGCATTCGTAATAACGTGGCTGGCCGATGCGCTCGATCGTGTCGGCGCCCACGACAAACGTCGCGCCGCCGAACAGATCGGCCTTTTGCGCGTACAACGGCGCGCGAGTCAGCCACACGGCATCGTTTGAGGCAAACTGCCGCGATCGAGCGTCGATCTCGATAAAGTCGAGCGGTGGCTTGTCGACGTTGGCGATCGAGATCTCGTAAGCCACCGGGCAGCCGAGAAACTCAGCGGAGAGTTGCGCCATCTTGCGATGACCTTGATGCAGCGGATGAAACGCGCCGGGAAACATCGCCGAGGGGCGCGAAAGATCGCTTGCCGCGCCAAGCGGCACGGCCCGCGTGCGGCCGGCCAATAGGTCTTGCTGCTCCGCCGGCCCGACGAGGCACGATGTTTCGATGTGCTCGTTGTCGAGCAATCGTGGATCAATGTGGCTGGTTACGCCACAAGCCTCGGCCACCTGGTTCAGAAACAAGCTGCACACCAGGTCTTCCTCATCGCCGCGCGTGCGACGGCCTTTGGCCAGTTCGATCGACGCGCTGGCCGTCGTGCTGGCCGATTGCCAGGCCAGATGGGCACGATGCGGACCGCGCTTCGGCCGGTCGCTTGCCAGACTGGCGGTGCACGACACGCCGCAAGTCACGGCGCCTGGATCGTACCGGCGGGCTCGCATGTAGGCGGCCATCGCCATCGAGCGAGCGGTCCAGGACGAACAAAACTCATCGGGCTTGCCACCCAACCACTCGGAAAGTGCTTCTGGCGCATAGGGCACTGCCGCGGCCAGGATCGACCGCGAGGCACCCGGCACAGCAACCAGCGACGAGATGGCTCGGCTGCCGCCCCCGGTGACGGCCAATACCAGCCGCACTCCGCTCGAATGAACCTCTTGGACGAGCTGTTCAGTGGTTGTGGCGGTCACGGGACGGCGCTCGCTGGGTTTTTTGGTGGTGCGTTGGCTGCCAATTTAGCCTAGCGGGGGGCAGGGCGGGTTACAAAGCGCCCCGCCGCGCTCTGGGGAGGGCCGTCTGAACGTCGAGAAAAAGCCCAAATTTGAAAAAGTTTCAACCACTCCCCAAAGAGCGGCGAATTCACGGCGAATACCCACTGGAGCGGCAGTTTCGGCTGTCCGCGGGCACACCGGGGGGCCCGAAACAATACACTTCGCAGACCCATCGCTTGGAGGAATTGACCATGATTAAGAAGGCTTTGGTAACCGTTGGGGGCTTGTCGCTGCTGATGGTCCTGTTTTTCGGCCGCGATGCCGCCAGTTACGTGCGCACGACCTTTGGCTGGGTCAAAGACTCGGTCAAAAGCAGCGTGCCGATCGAGTTTGAAATCGAGCGGGCCCGCTCGATGGTCAAGAATCTGGTTCCCGATATCCGCAAAAACATGCACGTCATTGCCCAGGAAGAAGTCGAGATCGAGCGATTGGACAAGCAAATTGTCCGAACCAACAGCACAATGGACAAGGAACGAGCCGAGATCCTGCGTTTGAAAGGGGACCTGGGCACGGTTCAGCCGGTGTACCACTATGCGGGCAGGGACTATACGCACAAGCAGGTGGCGCTCGACCTGGCCAATCGTTTTGAGCGCTACAAGGTGCACGATGCCACGTTGGCCAGCCTGCGCGAGATTCAGGTGGCACGCCGCCAGGGCCTGGATGCAGCTCGGCAGAAATTGGAAGGCATGTTGCAGTCGCGCCGCGACCTGGAAGTGCAGGTCGAGAATCTGGAGGTTCAGTACAAGCGGCTCGAAGTCGCCCAGACCACCAGCGCCTTCAACATCGACGACAGCCGATTGGGTCGCGTCAAGGAGTTGATCGCCGACGTGCGCAACCGGTTGACCGTCGCCGAGCGGCTGGCCCAGTCGGAGTGCAGCATCGAGGGCGAAATTCCGCTTTCCGGTCCGCAGGGTGAGAACATCGTCGAACAGGTCACCGAATACTTCGACGGCAAAACGCATGCCGACAGTGCCGGTGACTCGCAAGCCAGCGCCGCCCACTAAGTGTTCAGCCAGTGGGTGCGGCGCTCGGCCGCTGACTGTTTCCGGTATGCCGGGGGTGCCGTGCTCGCACTCCGCGAGCATCCCCAAGCAGCGTGGATATGGCTGCCGGGGGCTGCAAGTCTTGGCGGAGCCCAGCGCCCAGTTGGGGAATCGAAGATGATCAGTTCCGCGCGGCCTCTGGCAACCGATCCGCTGTCCTGCGTACGATGGACCGAAACTGCCGTGAAGAACCCTGCCACCAAGAGCCGTCTTTTATTGTGGGTCGATGCGGTAGGCGGGTTCTTCGTCTGCCCGGGCTGCGAGGTTCGCTTGGGACAGGCCGTGCCCGATGGCGATGTCGAGGTGCCGTTGTTGGCCGACTTGTCGCGTCACCATGCGACGATTCGCCGCGACGAGGAGGGTTATACGATCGAGCCGGTGCGAGACGTGCGGCTCGAAGGCCATAGGATCACCGAGACGAGCTGGATTCAGGACGGGAGCTTGATCGAGTTGGGTCCAGCTTTGCGGATGCGGTTTCGACGACCCCACCCGCTGAGCGCCACGGCCCGGCTGGACTTTTTGAGCCATCATCGCACG
>CAZUPX010000792.1:0-8578 GCA_964622155.1 uncultured Planctomycetaceae bacterium
CGCGATCCTCGAGCGGCTCGTTCGGCGCTACGCCGCCGAAGGAACTCAGCCGGGTTACCTGGCTTGCGCTAGATTGCTCGAATCAACGCCGGTCGAGGGACGAGGACCCCTGCTGGCCGCAATCGACTTGGGCCTGCGAGACCGCTCGACCGCGCGCGGCGGAACCGCCGGAACACTGTTTGCCAGCCAGGCCGTCGCGGGCAACGCGGCCGAGCGAGCCAAGCCCCCTACCGTGGTCGAAGTGGCGGCGGAACTTAAACACCAGATCGAAAAGTCATGGCGCGATGATACGACCGACATGACTCTTGTGCGGCTGGCGGCCCGCGTGGGGCACAAGGAGGCAGTCGCTCGCGCGGTGGCGCTAGTGGGCGATGAGCAGTCGCCGGTCGAGCGGCGTGCCGAGGCGATGCAACTGCTGGCAGAGTTGGGCGAGTCATCCAACGTCGAGCTGCTCGTAAAACTGATTGCCAGCGGCCAGCCATTGCCGTTGCAATTGGCGGCGCTTGGGGCCCTCGCCCAGTTCGACGACCAGCGGATCGCCGGCCTGCTGCTGGAAAAACACCCGGCGATGGAGCCACAGGTGCGCTCCAAATCGATCGATGTGCTACTGGGCCGCAAGTCCTGGGCACGCGCTCTGTTGACGGCCGTCGATCGGGGTGACTTCGTGGCGGCCAACATTGCCGTCGAGCAGTTACGCTCGGTGGCGCTGTTGCGCGAAGAGCCGTTGGACGAGCTGGTAAAAAAACATTGGGGGAGCATTCAAGGGGGTACGAGCGAACAGCGGTTGGCCGAGATGCGTCGCATCAACAACGATCTGCGCGCCGCCCCCGGCGACGCGGCCGCCGGCAAGATCCTGTTCACCAAGCATTGTGGCAATTGTCACCGCCTGTTCGGCGAGGGCAACCAGGTTGGTCCCGAACTAACGCATGCCAACCGCAAGAACACCGACGAGTTGTTGGCCACGATCGTCAGCCCCAGCGCCGTGATTCGCAAGGAATTCTTGAGTTTCATTGTGCAGACTACCGACGGCCGTGTGCTCACTGGCCTGCTTGTCGAGCAAACCCCAGGCAGCGTCACGCTGCTGACCGCCAAGAACGAGCGCGAGACATTTGCCCGCGACAAGATCGACGAGATCAACGAGTCGCCGACGTCGCTGATGCCGGAGGACCTGTTGAACACACTCAAACCGCAGGAAGTGCGGGACCTGTTTAGTTATTTGCAGATCGAGGGGAGATAGGGGGACGCGACGAGAGTGGACAGGGCACAGGGACAGCGAACAGTCGGAACGAAATGCGAACAAACACGAGTATCTCCCGCCGTCGATTCCTCGGTGGCACCGCGGCAGCGGGCGCCGGCGTTCTAATTCATAAGCCATCGATGGCCGCAGAAGAAAAGCCCAAGGCCCAGATCGCGATCACGCTCGACCTGGAGATGAGCCGCAACTTTCCGGTATGGGAAGAAATGCGGTGGGACTATGAAAAGGGAAATCTCAATGACGAAACGAAGCGGTATACCGTCGAGGCTTGCCGGCGCGTGAAGGCCCACGGCGGCGTGCTGCACTGTTTCTCAGTGGCTCGTGTGTGCGAGCAGGACAACGTTGACTGGCTCAAGGGCATCGCCCAGTCGGGCCACCCGATCGGCAACCACACGTACGATCACGTTAACGTGTTGGCGACCAGGCTCGAAGACATCCAGTTTCGTTTTCGCCGCGCGCCGTGGCTGGTCGAGGGGCGTACGCCGGCCGAGGTGATTCGCGAGAACATTCGTCTGGCCAGCGTGGCTTTGAAGACTCGCGTCGGCGTTACGCCCGCGGGCTTTCGCACGCCTGGCGGGTTCAACACAGGTTTGGTCGGTCGCCCGGACGTGCAGCAGATGCTATTGGACCTGGGCTTCACCTGGGTCAGCAGCTTGTACCCGGCCCATCCGAACAGCGAGCCGAAACAGCGGCCGAGCGCCGAGGTGCTCGATGGCATCGTCGCCGCGCAACAGATGTCTCAGCCATTCGTCTATCCGACCGGCCTGGTCGAAGTGCCGATGAGCCCGATCAGCGACATCGGCGCATTCCGCGGCGGCCGCTGGGAACTGGAGTGGTTTATGGAGGCCATCCGCCACGGCGTCCAATGGGCTATCGACCACGGCGCCTGCTACGACTTTCTGGCCCATCCCTCGTGCTTGTACGTCACCGATCCCAAGTTCCAGACCATTGAGATGATTTGCGAGATGGTCAGCAAAGCCGGCGACCGAGCCGAGCTGGTAGGCGTCGACACCCTGGCCAAGCGGGGAGTCGGCCGCCCGGCGCCGAAGCTGTAGTGGCGCGGGCCACGTCTGCCGCGAATCGGATTTTGACAGTCGAAACGGAGATTTACCACGAAGTTCACGAAGGAAGAACACGAAGTGCACGAAGAGGAGATTGAAACGCCGAGATCGCCGAGGACGCAGAGAAAGTAACACGACGGATTCGACTTTGTGACCTTGGTGCGTCCTTCGTGGCTTGGTGGTTAATTCTTCCTGACGACATCGAAGAACACCTAGCAGAACTCGCCGGCACGGGCTTAGCCCCCTTCGACTTTCACCAGCCGCTTGCCGATGTTGTCCCCTTGGAGCATGCCGATAAAGGCCTTCGGCAGGTTCTCAAAACCTTCCACGATATCTTCCTTGTACTTGAGTTTGCCTTCCTTGATCCACTTGGCCATCTCGACGGCGGCTCGTTGAAACTTGTCGGCGAATTGGAAGACCAAAAACCCTTCGGCACGGGCTTGCTTGACGATCAAGAACCACAGCCAACGCGGGCCTTGCTCGCGCTTTTCCAGATTATATTGTGAGATCTGCCCGCAGATCGGCAGACGAGCCTTGGTGTTCAACAGCGGAAAGACGGCGTCGGTGACCGGACCGCCGACGTTGTCGAAGTACACGTCGATGCCCTTGGGACACAGGTCGTGCAGCTTCTCGACGTAGCTGGTCGTGGCCTTGTAATCCAGCGCGCCGTCGAAGCCGAGCTCGCCCAGGATAAAGTCCACCTTTCGTTTGCCGCCGGCGATGCCGATGGCGCGGCAGCCCTTGATCTTGGCAATCTGGCCGACGATCGAGCCGACCGCGCCGGCGGCTGCCGACACAACAACCGTCTCACCCGGCTTGGGCTGGCCGATGTCCAATAGTCCAAAATACGCGGTGAGTCCCGGCATGCCCAGCACGCCCAGTGATGTTGAGATCGGCGCGATCGAAGGATCGACTTGGCGCAGGCCCTTCCCGTTTGTTACGGCGTACGTTTGCCAGCCAAGCTCGCCTTGCACGATGTCGCCAACGGCGAAGCGCGGATTTTGAGACTCGATGACCTTGCCCACGACGCCGCCGACCATCACGCCGCCGATCTCGACCGGCGCGGCGTAGCTCTTGGCATCGCTGATGCGACCTCGCATGTATGGGTCGACCGAAATATAGAGCGACTGGACCATCAACTCCCCGGCATCGGGCGGCGGCACCGGCGTTTCAACGAGTCGAAAATCAGTTTCTCGCGGCATGCCGACCGGCCGCGATTCGAGCGTGATCTGTCGATTGGTGAGCTTTTGCATTAGTGGGACTTTCGAGAACGTTGATGTCGAGTGGGGTCGCTTGCTCGAGGCATTGTCCCAGAATCAAAAGACAGGCTCAATTGTCGGGCGAGGATCTTTCCAACTGGGTGCCACTGGCTTTGCCAGTGCCGAGCGTTTTGGGGGACGACCGCACTGGCAGAGCCAGTGGCACACGAATGACAAGCGCGAGTGGCCGTTCCGGCAATCCCTCGCTGGCGCGTCGGGTTATTGTATAGATGTCTGGCCCGGCGTATTCATTGAATCAGGGCCGCCAGCGCGGTAGGATAATGGCCGCTTCGATTGGTGTCCGATCTTGGCGGCAGGGTCCATGGCCATGCTCAACCGGCGCGATGCGATGATTCGGCTGGGTCAGGCGGGCTTGGGCTCGTTGACGCTACCGGGCTTGCTGCGGGCCGAGACGTCTTCGCCATTGGCCGCACGGGCGACCGCCAAAAGCTGCATCCTCGTGTATCTGTGGGGCGGTCCGCCGCAGCAGGACATGTGGGATATGAAGCCTGACGCCCCCGAAGGCATTCGCAGCCATTTCAAGCCCATCAACACCGTGGTGCCAGGCATCCAGATTTGCGACCAGATGCCCCAGATCGCTCGCCACACTGACAAGATGGCGATCGTCCGCTCGTACACCCACCCCAGCAATGCGCACGAAGTGGGCGTATATCACACATTGACCGGCAAGATCAACAACACACTGGCCGTGCCCCGCAACCAGCGCAACCGCAACGATTTTCCCAACACCGGCGCAGTCGTCTCTTACTTCAGTCCGCCAGGTGTCATGCCCCCGAGCGTCACGATACCGCGGCCGATCGGCCACGACGGCGTGGTGTATACCGGCACATACGCCGGGTTCCTGGGCGCGCGACACGACCCGATGGAGCTCAAGAGTCCGGGCGAGGTCAATGCGCCGCCGCCACATCGCCAGGAGCTGCCCGAGGGCATGGACGCCAACCGCTTGCAGGCGCGCTTCGGACTGCTGAAGTTAATGGAGCAGTACGACCGGGCCGTGCAGAAGGACGGTCCGCTCAAGGGGGCTAGCGGGCTGGCGCAGTTTCGTGAGCAGGCGTTCCGCATGCTGACTTCGCCCGAGGCTCGCGGCGCGTTCGACCTGGAACGCGAGCCCGAGCGACAGCGCGACCGCTACGGGCGGAACGAGTACGGCGAGAGCTTTCTGTTGTCGCGGCGGCTGGTCGAAGCCGGGGTGCGGCTGGTCACCGTCGTGTGGTACTACATCGCCGCCGATGGCAACGTGCTCAACGTGTGGGACAATCACGGCGGCACGCCGTCGCTGGGCGGTGTGACCGGCTATCAGATGCTCAAAGAGAAGTACTGCCTGCCCTCGCTCGATCAGGCCTATTCGGCCCTGATGGAAGACCTTTCGGCCAGGGGGCTGCTGGACGAGACGCTGGTGGTGATGTTGGGCGAGTTTGGCCGCACGCCCAAGATCAACAAAGCCGACGGGCGAGACCACTGGGGAGCATGCCAGTCAGTGGTGCTGGCCGGCGGCGGCATTCGCGGCGGACAGCTCTATGGCTCCAGCGACGCGCACGCAGCCTATCCCAAGTCCAATCCCGTCGCTCCCGAGGACGTGATCGCCACGATGTATCACGCGCTGGGCATCGACCACGATCGCCTGATCTACGATCGCGAGCGCCGCCCGCACAAGATCACGGAAGGCCGACCGCTGGTCGAGCTATTCGGGTAGATCATCACGCAAACCGGGCTTGCTGGAGTGGCTCAACAGTTGCCCGGAAAAAGATCGGTTTCAGATGCTTCATGGCGAGTCGACTGCGGAACTTTGAGCGCGTCATGAAGCTTCCGACGTTCAGGTTGCGTACCCTGCTAGCCCTCACCGCACTGATAGGCATTGCGCTCGGCGTGCTCTTCGCCAGCGCCGCCTGGACTGGTGTCTTTGTTACATCGGTGTGGCTTCTCATTGGAACGGCCATCTTAGCCGCGATCTATAGTCACGGCGAAACTCGAGCGTTTTGCATCGGCTTTAGCCTATTCTGTTCGGCGTACTTCTGGGCATTGAGCCGAAACGAACTGCAGTTTCTGTTGAGCACCCCGGTCATCGTGGCGATTGCAAAGCAACTAAACCGATACCGTGTTGCTCCAGGCGATCAGTACGTCCGGTGGGGTTCCTTAGTGTACATTCCGTTTGAATTTCACGCGCATCTCGTTTGCTGCGTTGTCGCCGGTCTTATTGGTGGCTTCGTCGCACTAGCGCTTTGCCGAATCGAGACGCGCAGTCGCGCAAAACACACTTCAAATTAGTGCGAAAATCGCCCACTTGATGCCCCTCGTTGGTTAATGTTAATCTTGAGAGATTTTAGATTGCAGCCAGTGAGTTGGCGGACGCGGCGGGCCGTTAAGCCTCCCGCGCCGCTGTTTGATAGGTAAACGCCCGTGCCGCGTCGCGACGACATCCATAAGATTCTGCTCATCGGCTCCGGGCCCATCGTCATCGGTCAGGCTTGCGAGTTCGACTATTCCGGCACGCAAGCCTGCAAGGCGTTGCGCGAGGAAGGCTATGAGGTGGTGCTGGTCAACTCGAATCCGGCCACCATCATGACCGATCCGGGCATGGCCGACCGCACGTACATTGAGCCTTTGACCTGGGAGGTGGTGACCAAGATCATCGAGATCGAGCGGCCCGACGCGCTGCTGCCGACACTGGGAGGCCAGACAGCGCTCAACCTGGCCATGGAGCTTTCCCAGCACGGCGTGCTCGAGCAGTACGATGTCGAAATGATCGGCGCCCGTCCTGAGGTGATCGAGAAGGCTGAGAACCGCCAGCAATTCAAACAGGCGATGGAGCGGATCGGCCTGGAGGTGTGCCGCGGCGACACGGTCCACACGCTGGAAGAAGCCCGGACCCTCGTTCACGAGATCGGGCTGCCGTGCGTCATCCGCCCCAGCTTCACCATGGGTGGCAGCGGCTCAGCCGTGGCCTATAACCGTAACGAGTTCGAGCAGCTTGTCACTCGCGGCTTGCAGGCTTCTCCCGTATGTGAAGTGTTGATCGAACAGTCGATCATCGGGTGGAAAGAATACGAGATGGAGGTGATGCGCGACGCCGACGATAACGTCGTGATCATCTGCTCGATCGAGAACTTTGACCCAATGGGGGTCCACACCGGCGACTCGATCACGGTTGCCCCGGCCCAGACCCTCTCCGACAAGGAATACCAGCGGATGCGCGACGCGGCGCTGGCCGTGATCCGCGAGATCGGCGTCGAGACCGGCGGCTCGAACATTCAATTTGCGACCCACCCGCAGACGGGCCAGATGATCGTGATCGAGATGAACCCGCGCGTCAGCCGTTCGAGTGCTTTGGCGTCGAAAGCCACCGGTTTCCCGATTGCCAAGATCGCCGCCACGCTGGCCGTGGGCTATCTGCTGCACGAACTGCCCAACGACATCACGCGCGAGACGATGGCTTGCTTCGAGCCGACGATCGACTACGTGGTCACCAAGGTGCCGCGGTTCGCCTTCGAGAAGTTTCCGGAGGCCGACCCGACGTTGACCACGCAGATGAAGAGCGTCGGCGAGACGATGGCCATTGGCCGCACGTTCAAAGAGTCGTTTCAAAAGGCCCTCCGCGGGCTGGAAGTCGGCAGCTTCGGTTTTGGCTGCGACGCCAAGGACCGCTGGGGAACAAGCGATGAGCCGACGCGCGACGAGATCCGCGTCAAACTGTCTACGCCAAGCGAGGACCGCGTGTGGTTCATCCGCTACGCATTCAAGAGCGGCATGACCGTCGACGAGGTGCATCAGCTAGCAAAGATTGATCCATGGTTCTTGCAGCACCTGCGCGAGATCGTCGAGCTCGAAGAGGTGCTGCGGGCTCAATCGGGCCTGGACGCCGTCAGCCGCGACTTGTTGCGACAGGCCAAACAGGCCGGTTTCGCCGACCGGCAATTGGCCACCATCTGGAATACGACCGAGACCGACGTCCGCCGCGCCCGCAAGGCTCACGGTATTGTGGCCACGTACAAGGCGGTCGACACCTGCGCTGCCGAGTTCGAGGCCTACACGCCGTACTTCTACTCGACGTACGAGGACGAGGATGAAACGCCGCCCAAGGCCGCCGGCCAGAAGCGAATCATGATCCTCGGCGGCGGGCCAAACCGTATCGGACAGGGTATCGAGTTTGACTACTGCTGTTGCCACGCCAGCTTTGCGCTGCGCGAGCTGGGCATCCAGTCGATCATGGTCAACTCGAATCCTGAGACGGTCAGCACCGACTACGACACGAGCGACTTGTTGTTCTTCGAGCCGCTGACGACCGAGGACGTGCTGAACATATGCGATCGGGTGCAGCCCGACGGCGTGATCGTGCAATTTGGCGGCCAGACGCCTTTGAACCTGGCCCGCGCGCTGGCTACGGCCGGCGTGCCGATCATTGGCACCAGCGTCGACACGATCGAGGACGCCGAAGACCGCGAGAAGTTTCAACAGCTTCTTAAGCGATTGGATCTTAAGCAACCGGCTAACGGCATCGCTCGCAATGTGGCGCAGGCTCGCGCCGAAGCCGCCAAGATCGGCTTCCCGGCCTTGGTGCGGCCCAGCTTCGTGTTGGGCGGTCGGGCCATGGAAATCTGCTACGACCAGTCGCAGCTCGAGCGGTTCGTGGCTGAGGCATTCATCGTCGCCCAAGGGCAGCCGGTGCTCATCGACAAGTTCCTGGAAGATGCCATCGAAGTCGACGTCGACGCCATCAGCGACGGCAACGACGTGGTCGTGGCGGGCATCATGGAGCACATCGAGGAAGCGGGCATCCACTCCGGCGATTCCGCCTGTGTGATTCCGCCCTACAGTCTGCAAGGCCCGATCCTCAAGGAAATCCGCGAGGCCACCACGGCCCTGGCTCGCAAGCTTCGAGTCGTGGGCTTGATGAACATTCAATACGCGATCAAGAAAGAAGACGGCCGGCAAGTCCTGTACGTGTTGGAGGTCAATCCGCGCGCCAGCCGCACGGTGCCGTTCGT